>CAZOLU010000287.1:0-5561 GCA_964580485.1 uncultured Saprospiraceae bacterium
GTCTAGGCAAAAAGCCAAGCTGTGAGGCGGTGAAGCCCCTCGCTAAGTATTCTACAATAATTTTCTGGACGCTGTACTAAGAATTAAGGAACTAAATCCCCAAGCATTCACAAATGTAATAAGTTTTTTACCTTTGTAAGCAGTGCTTTCGGGCAATTTATTATAAATTCATAAACACAAGCAGTAAAATTGCACTAATTTTAGGGGCTTCCTCCTTATCAGAAGCTTTAAATTTCTAAATAAATTCAAAAAAGATCCAAGTTTTATGAAAAAGCTCATTAACATCCTAACAATCCTTAGTATTGCCCTACTATGGACGGCCTGTAATAGCGAAAAAGCTCCAGAAGAAAAATTTACCAAAGTACATAGTCTTTCCAATCATGGTTTGAGTATGGAAATTAAGGGGCCAGAAGACCTTAAAATTGAGAAAAAAGAGTCTTTACTTCCCTATGAATTTAAATTGACAGGAACCGATTTCGACGTACACCTCTATGGCTATGCAGCAGATCAGTTAGAAGTAAAAGCCCTAAAAGATGCTAAGAAAGAGGAAAAATCAGCAGCACCCAATTTTGAATTGGTGACGGAAGAAGATCATGGGTTTATTTACAGTACGCATGATGGAGATACAACTAAAAAGTATTATAACTTTTGCTATGTTCTTTTACAAGGGGATAATCAATTTGAATTTACTTCCAGTGCTGTTTCTGAGTATAATAAGCAACAGGTAGAGGATATGTATAAGGCTGTAAAACAGTAAACTTTGTTTGATCGGGATTTTTGGCAAGAAATAGCAGCTACCTTTAGCTCTAATAAATTGAGAACGGGTCTGACCGCAGCAGGGGTGTTTTGGGGGATTTTTATGCTTATTTTAATGATGGGCATAGGACAGGGGATGGAAAATGGGGTGATGAATGAGTTTGGGGGTACCGTTTCAAATGGCTTATATATCTGGCCTACGCGTAGCACTATTCCATACAAAGGGATGCCCATTGGTCGGCAAATTCAGTTTGATGTGGAGGATGTAGCAGTACTAGAAAAACAGGTACCAGAAATTGAACTCTTGGCTCCCAAGGTCGAATTGGGCAACCAGCCTATTGTTTATAGAGATCAAGATGGAAGCTACGAAGTACGAGGAGAACTGCCTGCCGTTTTTGAAATTCAATCGATGATCCCTATCAGTGGTCGAATACTCAACCCCTTAGATGAAGCAGACAAACGTAAGGTTGCAGTTATTGGGAAAACAGCCAAAGAAGGCATCTTTGGTCAGCAAAAAGCGGTTGGGGAATATATCAATATCAACAATATTCCCTTTTTGGTCGTGGGTGTTATTGAATTTGATGGACAGGGGCAATGGATGCAGGAGGTAGAGGAGCAGGTTTTTATACCACTTTCTACGGCTCGCCAAGCCTTTAATTTTGGAAAGCGTATCAGTTGGTTGGTCTGTACCGTTGATGCCGCCTATAGAGCGAGTACTATTGAAAAGCAGATCAAGAGCTTGCTAGCGGATCGGCATCGGGTTTCGCCTCAAGACGAGCAAGCCATTCGTTCTTTCAACTCGGAAGAAGAATTTGGTCGCATTGCATCACTATTCAGTAGCATCAATATTTTTATTTGGTTTGTAGGGATTATGACCCTCTTTGCGGGAGTAGTGAGCGTAAGCAATGTCATGTTGATTACGGTCAAAGATCGCACTCGGGAGATTGGCCTGCGCAAAGCGATTGGCGCTACACCGATTTCTGTAATTCGTATGATTTTGACCGAGTCGATTCTGCTGACCACCCTTTCAGGCTATATAGGCCTGTTGATTGGTACAGGCTTTGTTGCTTTGGTTGATGGGCTGATGCGCGCCACAGGCGCGCAAAGCGAGCTCTTTAGCCAACCCGAGGTTTCGCCCTTGGTCGGGTTGGGGGCATTATTTGTACTCATTGTATCTGGTGCGGTTGCAGGTTTATTACCATCGCAGTATGCTGCACGGATTCAGCCAGTCGAAGCCCTTAGGGCGAGCTAGTCTACGGGCTCTTTATGGCGTGTTAATACAAACTTGTGACCATTCTGATGGATGATGAGTTGATCTCCCTCTAGTTTATAATCCATTCGCTCAAGCTTTAAGGTTATATTGTTGGCGCAGGGCTCTGCCATACAATACAGCTGGGTGCAAACTGGACTTGAAAAAGTGAAACCACCACCATTTAAAGATTTTTCACAATTAGCTGGTAAAAAACTCTTATCTGTAATTTTAAACTTTTGCCAGCATTGATTACATTCAAAACTATTTCCACGGATATCGACATTTCCAAAAGCTTCGATGTTTACATAAATCTTTTCAGTGATCTCTTTATCATTAACACAACCAGAAGCTTCATAAGCCCATAGTCCTATAAGTTTTTTATTTTCAACTCCAGCCTCTTTTTTTTCTATACCATGAAGGCTAGTATTCACAGCAACAGGAGTTTTTGTTTGACAGGAAATCAGTGTAAACGTAAAGAGCATAAAGAATAATAGCATATAATTTTTCATAAGATTTTTGTTTGGGTGTTGATTAAGGGGGCTATATTTCAAGATGCAAATTCTAATAAAAAGGTTGCTTGAACATCTAGATTTTAGTTTCTAAAGCAATGCCTTGTTGAAATTCCCTAAAAAGTTATATTTTTGTAATTACTCATATTTCTATCACCTACAGATTCCATCACCTATGCTCAGTGCTAAAACATTGGCTCAAAAGCTAGAAATCTCTACCTCAACTCTCAGAAATTGGGAAAAGAATTTTGAAGAATGGTTGAGTGCAGATTATAAGTCAGGGAAATCCTATACCCCTAAAGGGGTACAACAACTCAGTGCTATCAAGTACCTGCTACATGAGCGAGGATTCACCATTGAAGGTGCTCGCAAGGAAATGACCCGGCGTGAAAACCTAAATGAGGATCAGCAGGAGGTATTGACCAAGCTCAAAAAGCTACGGCAGTTTTTAGTTGGGTTGAAACAGCAAATAGAAGACTAAGCGGATCTTTTATCCCTAACGGGAATCCCAGCACTATTTGAGCTCTACGGTTTCCATCAGATCCCCTACTGTTAATTGGTGTACTACATCCATGCCCTCTACTACCTTGGCAAAGATGGTATATCTTCCGTCAAGATGAATAGTAGGACTGTGTGTGATAAAAAATTGGGTAGATTCGGTGTCCTTCCCTGCGGATGCCATGCCTACACAACCCGCCTCCGTATAACGAGTTTGTCCAAACTCTGAAACCACCGTTACATCAAAACCACCCCAACCATCGCCACGGCTACAGCCCGTTTGGGCTACAAAATTAGGTACAACTCTATGAAATGCCTTACCATTGTAATAATTCGCCTTAACCAACTGAGTAAACTGCATGACGGTAGCAGGAGCTTCTTTAGGAAATAATTCAATAACAATATCGCCTTTATTGGTCTTAATTTTGACTTTAGGATGTTCCCCTAAGGCGTTTATCAATGGCCAGTCCACTTCTACAAAGTTATTTTTCCCCACCTTACTAATATCCGTTTTAGTACCTGACAAATAATCAATAGCCTTTTGCAGATAGATATAGGTTTCTAAGGCTGAGGGGAGTGGGAGTGCTTTTTGTGCTTGAATGAGAAAAGAAGCATCTGGAAAAGCTTGTTTTAGATTGAATTTGGGCTTGGCAATAGCTTCAGCTATAATAGCGGTGGCTCCATGATCTCCATCTTCTACAAATCGGCGGAACAGTAGGTGTAGCTCATCTCTTACTTTTGCGGCATTAAAGCTCAACTCCTTTTCAAAGTTTGGATTTTGGTAGAGTTGTACCAAGGCATTCGCTGCATAAGATTTAATAATGGGAGAAATCTTAATACTATCTACTGTGGGGAAGGCTTGTTCTGCAATAAATTTATAGTTCCATGAATAGTTAGCTAAAGCATTGAGGATAGCCCCCTGCTCATAGATATTTTCCGACTCTTGATAAGCCATCGTTAATTTGGTACTAATGAAAGCTTTGGAGTTGGCTTGGTAGAGTTCCAAATGCCGAATAGCTGCTCCCATTAGCTGCGTACGCACCTGCCAATTGGGGTGTTCTTCTGCCCATTGAAAATATTGCAGTGCATCTTTGGCAGTGCCTTTATTATAAAGATAGTCGGCAGCAGTATAACGTACTTGAATACTAGTGTCATAAAGCGCATCACTAATTAAAATACGAGTAGAGTCGTAAGGGAAGGGGCTGAGTCCTCGAATGATGTTGGTCCGTACCCGATAATCCTTATTTTCTCGAAAACAAGTTTCCAATGCTTTATAGGCACGCATAGTTTTCACCTTAGACAAGCCCAATACTAAAAACATGAGTAAATCAGGATCTTTCTCCTCTTGCACATTATTAATCAATACGTTTTCATAGCGGCTGAGGTCAAGATTAGGTACTCTGGCCAAATAATTGGCTGCTACAAATCGAGCTTTTGTAGGCATTAGGGCATTAGCAATATAATCATTCATAATTCGAGTAGTTCCTTCTGGTTGTACCATTTTTCGCAAAGCAAAGCGGTACAAGCCCAAGGCTAGCCCCTCTAGCAATAAGGAGTCTTGCATAGTATAAGGGCGAGAAGAGCAAAGATCTTTGAGTTCTTTTTCGGTTCCCGCTCGACCTACAGCTTGTAAAATTTCTGCTAAGACCGTGCGAACACTATCTTGAATAAAATGCTCTGCCATCAAAACAGCAGCCTTGGGGTGCTGGCTCTGCCCCAAAGCAAAGGCGGCCGCCTGACGAACATCAGGGTAGGGATCTTTTAGGGCATCACCCAATGCCTCAATAGCATTAGTATCTTGTACAGAAGCTAAAACCAATGCAGCCACATAGCGATGATTGGGATTTTCTACGGCCAAATAAGTTTTTAAGGCTTCTACATTGGCTTTACCTTCTCCATTTCGTTTAGAGCGGAGGTTGAAAATTTGTTGAACCACCGCATCTTCTAAATCAATATCAAGATCAGTGGGTTGAAATTCTTTAGGAGAACCACATGCAAAGCATAAGTAGCCCATTAAAATGATAAAAATTGAACGTATTTGCATTATTTGAATTTAAAATTATAGTCCTAAAAAACACTTCAAGTACTTCATTCTTTCCCAAAATGCTTCAAATATATCATATAGAAAACAGCACAAGCAAAATTTATGATCGTCATGATGAACAACAAAGAGAAGTTGAGTTGATAATTGGGATGAAACAACTAGCTTCCTCATAGTATACACAGTATAAAACTCAATATCAGCACCAAGCTATAAACTCACTTGGACTTAGGTTGGAACAAAGGTAGTAGAAATACAAAAATAGCACTAATAATTAGAGGAAAAAGCTGTGGTAAAATGTCAATCATAGAGCTTTGCTCTAAAGGCGGAAGCTCTTGGCGAAATAAGGCCCAAAGTCCCATAAAGAAAAGGAGGATAATTTGAGCAAGCAAAACATAATGATGCATGAGACTTAGTACAGTGTCCGCTAAGTTATTACATAATAATGTGCGAGGGGCTTTACCGCCTCGCAGCTTGGCTTTTTGCCTAAGCTTATGATGCATGC
>CAZOLU010000288.1:0-1182 GCA_964580485.1 uncultured Saprospiraceae bacterium
TGTGCAAACGTGTTTAATCCTATTAAACCCTTTGCAGTCGAAGAAGCATTGAAACTGAGACACTTGTAGGCGGGCGGTGCGGATACGCCGCCTATTAAACCCTTTGCAGTCGAAGAAGCATTGAAACCATTAATGGAAATATCGAAAACCCCTGATTTTTTCTATTAAACCCTTTGCAGTCGAAGAAGCATTGAAACTCGGCTTTGCGTTTTTTAGTTTCAAGCCCCTTAGCTATTAAACCCTTTGCAGTCGAAGAAGCATTGAAACGTCAACAGTATCTGCATAGTTCTCAAGAATTTTCATCTATTAAACCCTTTGCAGTCGAAGAAGCATTGAAACCTCTCTGTTTTGAACATCACGAGTTTTTACACGTACTATTAAACCCTTTGCAGTCGAAGAAGCATTGAAACCTGTAGTGGACAGCTGGATTGGAGATTCTTGTCCTTCTATTAAACCCTTTGCAGTCGAAGAAGCATTGAAACACGATATTGTTGATTTGTGCAAACGTGTTTAATCCTATTAAACCCTTTGCAGTCGAAGAAGCATTGAAACATTCACAACACCCGTTTAGAGGATTGGAAAGCGGATCTATTAAACCCTTTGCAGTCGAAGAAGCATTGAAACTTCAGGAACTTTTTTACCCAAAAGCTCTCTTACATCTATTAAACCCTTTGCAGTCGAAGAAGCATTGAAACTCAGGGCTTTTTAATAAGGCTAATATTGCTTCTTTCTATTAAACCCTTTGCAGTCGAAGAAGCATTGAAACATGAACAAGAGGAAGTAGGTCTTTCGTTGAACTAACTATTAAACCCTTTGCCAGCTTTCAGGCCTGAGGAAAATTGCAAATTTTTCGAAGGCGGTCTTTGTCATTCTGAGCGCAGCGAGGAATGACAAAGTCAAAACAACGGGATCATTTAGAGTGCAGCGAGAAATGACAAAGCTGAAAGCTGCTATAAGAGGCAGAAGCATTGAAACTGGCTTTTGGGATGATGGTTGGATGGCCTCCGCTGCCGCGGTTCGCTCACTTGAATATCCTCTGGGATATTCACTTTGCTGAGGCAAAGCTCGTTCGCTCATAGTCGAAGAAGCATTAAAACTTATTATGTCAGCTAGAGCTCGGAAGTATGTGTTTAGTGTAGGGAGTCTTTCCTGTGGATGCTCCAAAGGAGTTTTTGGGACCTT
>CAZOLU010000288.1:1282-5556 GCA_964580485.1 uncultured Saprospiraceae bacterium
ACTTGCGCCGATCAAGAGAAGCATGGGGCTGTACCCTATGGACTGGAATGCCACGCTTACAGCGCTCTATGTTTTTGCGAGCTGAAGGCCTGCAATTCCTAGCCATTGGGGCTTGTCCCGATGTGGTATATGTTTAGTGTAGGGAGTCTTTCCTGTGGATGCTCCAAAGGAGTTTTTGGGACCTTTGGCATAGGCTTCAGAATACTATTGAACCCCAAAGCTACAACTTGCGCCGATCAAGAGAAGCATGGGGCTGTACCCTATGGACTGGAATGCCACGTTTACAGCGCTCTATGTTTTTGTGGGCTGAAGGCCTGCAATTCCTAGCCATTGGGGCTTGTCCCGATGTGGTATAAAAGCTGAAAGCTGACATAAGAGGCTGAAAGGAGATTTAATTTGTCGTTTTGGAGAGCAGTTGAATTGACTAGCCTTTCTTGAGGCAACCTTTGCAATAAAAAAAGTCCATATGCAGTCAGTATGCATATGGGCTTTTTTGTTTCAAGGTTTACAAAATAGACTGGCTAACTGTTCAAAATGGACTAGCTAGAATGTCTAAAATCCCTAAAAATGGGCAATTTAGCTACTGGCACATACTTAGCATTAACAAAGGTGGATTAAATTATTCACGAAAACTATGCAATGATGCAACACTTAACGACTACCGAAAGAAGACGTACATTCTCAGAACCTATGACTCGAAGATGGTCTTGTGACATTTGTGGAGGAAATTATGAAACAGGCTGTTTGTATTTTGATCCCACAGAATGTCCCCGCTAGATTATTTTTCAGAGGGCTAGAATCTCTAGCCCTCTATCTTTTCTACATTAAACAATAAAAAATGGCCAATTTGATACTTAGCATTTTATTGTCCTCAATCAGTCTTTCTCTTTGGGCACAGAATTACAACTCTTATCAACTTACCTATTCAAAGAAAGGCAGCTACTCTTATAAAACAACAATGGAAAGAGCGTATATTAGGATTGAAGAGAACCGAATTGTTATTCTCAGAGCCGAGGAGGAGTACAGCTTAGTCAGTAAAAAAGAGATAAAAGTGGATTCATTTAATTTTGAGGAGGAAATGGTTCTTGAGTATATTCAATACGAACTACATCCCAATCCATATAATTTCAAAGCGATTGAGCTTGTTGTTGATAGAGAAAATAAGATTTTGAAAATAAAGTTAATAGAAGCCGAAACTGAGAAAACTTTATCTTTTAATCAATTGAAACCTAAATGAGTTCATTATTAAAATCTCAACGTTCAATCCCATAACGCTCCATCTTTCGCTTCAAGGTGTTCAAGGCTACCCCCAATGTTCTTGCCGTAGCGGAAAGGTTGTGATCCAACTGAAGTAATACTTTGCGAATATGATCTGCTTCCACATCTTCCAATTTTAGCGAATGATTATAATCTTGATAATAGCGCATTCGCTTTGGGAACTGCTGTACATGCACCTCATCTACTCCCAGCATATAAAAGCCTTCAATCAAATTTTCCAACTCTCTCAGGTTTCCAGGAAAAGGATACTGTAGGAGTTCTTTTTCTGCCAAGGTACTGAGCTGAATGGCTGTTTTTCGTCCAAATAACTTTTGCTTTTGTTGGATGAAGAAATTCAGCATGGTTTTCAACTCTGTTTTACCACGAGCCTGTAGATTTGGCAATTCCAATTCAATAACCGCCAAACGGTAGTATAAGTCCCAGCGAAATTTTCCTTTTTTACAAAGTTCAATCAAATCATGATTTGTTGCAGCAATCACTCTTACATCCACCTTCTTGGAGATCCCACCGACTGGGGTGATTTCACCTTCCTGTAACACCCTAAGCAATAATTGCTGCATATAGGGTGAAATGTCCCCGATTTCATCCAGAAAAATACTTCCCCCATCGGCTGCTTCAAAATAGCCTTTATGGTCAGCAATAGCCCCTGTAAAACTCCCTTTTCGGTGTCCAAAGAGACGAGATTCTAATAAGTTATCCGCAAAAGCAGCACAATTCACGGTAATAAATGCCTTTTGTCGTCGAGCAGATTCTTGGTGAATATAATGGGCTAGATGTTCTTTTCCACTGCCACTCTCTCCCAAAATCAATACATTTCCCCGATTCGCTTGTGCAACCATAGCCGCTCGCTGATAAATAGGCCTTAAGCTTTTGGTCAGTAAATATTTTTCTTCAGCTTTAAGCCTTTTGGCTTGTTGAGTTTCCCGAATCAGGAAACTAGACAATTGTGGTGCCTGATCTACTCGGAGATACTTGATTTGTGGAGCCTGCCCCTTTTCCCCTTTGACCGTTTGCAACAGCAAACTATCTAGTCCCGACTGCTGATGCAGCAAAAACCAAACGCTGGCCATTGCAGAAGTGCCAGGAGAAAAGAAAAGATGTAGTTCGGCATCTTTATGTTCCCAAAGAATCGCTTCCGTTTTTGCCTTGATCTCATGAAAATCAATAACATCTTCAATGCCAATATAACGAGGATCTAACTGATGAGAGGGGAAGCTAGTCCGTAGTGCTGCACAAAGATGTTCAAAACGAGTACTTTCCCCCTTTTCTGTACAGAGCAGAATATGCTTTTCATAATCATTGTAAAAGTACTGATGCATCTGAAAAGTAGGCCCTTCCCTATTTACTCCACCCTTTTCCTGATCAAAATCAGTCCAAAGGGCCCACCAGGAGATAAGTATTTTCTTTTTCATAAGGATTAAAGCTTGATTCATTAGACAGGCTGTTTGCTATTAGATAATAGCCCATAGCCTTCGAAAACTATTCCCATTGCTAAGATACTGATTATTAAGCAATTTTTAATTTAGGGATGTCCAAAATTGACTATTAAATGTCAATAATTGATAGTTGTAGGTCTTTGCTATTGCTGATAATCAAGGACTTGTAAATAGGTATCTTTTTGGCAAGCTCATCGTCAATCAACTTATTCATCACCTTTAAAACCTAAATCCTATGAGTTCTAATGAAGAAGGAAATTTCCTGGTATTACTCATATTTGTGGGGCAATTAGTGGCTTGGGCTGGCTCGGGCTATGCCGCCTGGCAGTTTACCGAACCCGAAAGCTTTGTTGGAGCCCTTTTGTTTCTCCTCGCTTGGGGCATCTTCGGCTATATCGCTCAACTTTTAGTTGGGGGCTTAATTATGTTAGCCTTTGGTCAAAATTAAATTCAATCACCCTAAAAAAACAACAACAACATGTATCGAATTATTTTTAGCATTCTTTTGTGTTGTGCCAGCTTGCAGCTCTTTGCTCAGGCACGTATCGGCTTTTCCGCCGCAGCGATTCGCCAAGAGTTTAGTCAAGATTACAAACTGGAAAGTGGTACCAACGATAATGGCGTTTACCATATCAGTATGGATATGAACTTTGCCTATGTCGTCTATTTTTTTGATGATAATTATATTTGTACCACTACGCTGATCTTGCCTGCTAATCGAAAGGTCTTAAATAACTATGTGCAGTTGCATAATGAAGAGTATGTGACCATTTCTTCTACCCAATGGAAAATGTATACCGAAAATGGTATTTGTGATATAGAGCTGGTGATGGATGGAGAGTATTCTTTTTTCAGATGGACAGAAGCTAACTGATAACATTGTTTAGTTTTTGGGAATAGAGGGTTGTTTAAAAGTGCTGTTGACACTTAAAAACCCATCAGATCCAATAACTAATTTACAAAACCTTATCCCATATTAAAAAATTTTATGAAAAAGTATCTACACACCTTTACCCTTTTACTACTCGCCTTTTCAGCTTTTGCTCAAACGATGAATACTCAGAAAATTGCAGAAAAATGTATGCCTGGCGTTGTATTTATTGAAGTTGGAAATGAGTTTTCGGGTAGGCTTGGCAGTGGTTTTTTAATCTCTGACAAAGGACATTTTGTTACCAATTATCATGTCATTGAAGGCAACTACAATACGATTAAAATTCATTTTAAAGGGGAAGAATCTAAAAAATACAAGGCAATCGTAGTTGGTGTTGATCGAGATAAAGATTTAGCACTGCTTAAAGTTCAGGGCTTAGACCTTAGTAAACGTTGTATTCTTCCTGTCATCCTTAATGAGGAGGCTACACAGGGGAGTCAAGTTGCGGCATTAGGACACCCTAAAGGACAAAAATTTACCTTAACAGATGGTATCATTTCTAGCGATTTACCCTTTGAAGATGCCCCTTTTATTACTCAAACCAATGTGGCGTTAAATCCTGGCAATAGTGGTGGGCCTTTAGTGAATAAAAATGGTCAAGTGGTTGCCGTTGTTGTGGCAGGATTAGA
>CAZOLU010000289.1:0-5556 GCA_964580485.1 uncultured Saprospiraceae bacterium
GTTGGGTGGCTAGGCTTGCTGTTACAATCGTTACAGCTGCTTGTATACTAAACATTGTGCCTAAGGTTACTACAATAAAAACAATGAGTACCCAAGCTCCCAATTTTTTGTATCCTTCCAAAAGGCTCTGCCCGGTAGCCATCGCATAGCGCGGACCAAACTCAAAAAAGGGATATTTTATTAGGTTGGCTAGTAGAATGAGCCAGATGAGTCCAAAACCATAGTCTGCCCCTGCTCGAGTCGACAAAACAAGATGCGAAACACCTACTGCGGCTCCTGCAAAAAGCAAACCTGGGCCTAACAACTTGAGCCAATTAGAACGAGCACTGAGCATAATGGGGTTTTTTGAGTTGGACAACTGTGTAATACTGAAAACCTATACAAAATAGCAAATTCGTAGCATAAAAAAAAGCCCAGCACCCTCCACGATGCTGGACTAGAAAACTAAACCCTAAAACCCATGAATAAGCCTTTGATTTGATGACTCAGTAGTTGTTGACTTACCAAATTCAAATCTATATTTTGTGTTGATGCTAATAATGAAATGAATTTAGCATCTGATTATATTAGTTGTCTATCAACTCTTTTGGAACATAAATTTTATCCACAATGTTTAAAATTTCACCAGATTTATCTTTTACTACAATTTCTACTCGCCGATTAAATTGCCTGCCTACTTCTGAGTCATTTCCCTCTGCCAATTGATTTTTAGCAATGGGCGCATTTTCTCCGTATGTTTTGATGTTGATCCTAAATTCATTAATGCCACGATCTACCAAAAATTTGAGTGCTGCAATAGCTCTGTTATAAGAAAGCTGTTGATTGTACTTATAATTTCCTTTACTATCAGTATGTGCCCTAAGTTCTACTACATAATCCTTATTTTGATAGAGAATAATGCCTAGTTTAGTAAGTTCTTCCTTTGATTTTTCTCTTAATTGATAACTGTTATAATCAAAAAAGATGGATTGAATTCTACTCACATCTACTTGTACATCAGCATCAAAACTTAGCTCATTCCACTTGATAAAATTGGTCGCTTCAGGAATCCGATATTCACAGAAATAATCACATTCATCCTGCATCTTTGCGACATCAATAATTCTACTGTGTGCAAAGCCTTTTTTTATGGCTTCCTGTTTGATCTTCTCGGCAGCTTCTACTGTTTGGGCATTGATATAATAGCGGTAAATATAATTTACATCAATGGTTTCATACACGTTGTCTAAGCTTTTAAAGTAGGCTTGTCCTACTGGTTCGGCGAATGCTCCAACTTCTACAAGGAAGGGAGGATCTTGCTGATCTTGTGCTATGCTAGTGTAGCATATCAAAACATTTAATGTTAAAACAAGAGTTACTTTCAAATTGTTTATAAAAAGGGTCATCTCGGGGGAATTTTTTGTTAAAAAAGTAATTATTTTAAGAGTGTTTGGCTTATAGTACTGATAATTAGCGGATTGTGTTTTGTTCTTTTTTTACTAATGCTTATCCAAACTTTTCTTTAAGCAACTCTTTTAGTCCAAACATCTCATCTCGGTATTGTGCTGCGCTAAGAAAGTCTTGTGCTTTAGCGGCTTTTTTCATGAGTCGTTTGGCCTCCTCTATTGATTTTTCTAGTTGCTCTTTAGACATGTATTGCAGTACAGGATCAGCAGCAATGGAAATTTTATCTTCTGCTTCGTCTATATTATACTGACGACCTCGGATATCGAGTACAGAACTTTGTTTGATGATTTCTTCTTTAGATTTAAGTACAGTGGTTGGCGTAATTCCGTGTTTCTCGTTGTATTCCATCTGGATTTTACGGCGGCGACGAGTTTCATCAATAGTTTTACGCATTGATGGGGTAATTTTATCTGCATACAAAATCACTCGCCCATTGGAATTTCGAGCGGCTCGGCCTGCGGTTTGGGTTAGGGAACGTTCATTTCTTAAAAAGCCTTCTTTATCGGCATCGAGAATAGCCACAAGGGCAACTTCGGGCAAGTCTAGCCCCTCTCGCAAAAGGTTAATTCCGATCAATACATCAAATTCACCTAAGCGCAGATCCCTTAAAATTTCGACCCGTTCCATAGTATCAATATCCGAGTGGATATAGCGGCATCGGATATTGAATTTAGTCATATATTTGGCAAGCTCTTCCGACATCCGTTTAGTAATGGTGGTGACTAGTATCCGTTCATTGCGTTTAATCGCATTGTCAATTTCATCCAGAAGATCGTCAACCTGGTTGATACTAGGGCGTACCTCAATTTTTGGATCGAGCAGCCCTGTCGGGCGAACAATTTGCTCCACAACAATCCCATCACTTTTCTCCAACTCATAATCAGCAGGGGTAGCACTGACAAAAACGACCTGATGCATCAAGCTCTCAAACTCAAGAAAGTTGAGTGGGCGGTTGTCTAGGGCGGAAGGGAGGCGAAAGCCATGCTCAATCAAAGAACGCTTTCGCGCTCGATCTCCAGCATACATACCACGAAATTGAGGTATAGTTACATGACTTTCATCAATAAGCATCAAAAAGTCTTCGGGGAAATAGTCGAGCAAGCAAAAGGGGCGCGCCCCAGGCTGCCGCCCATCAAAAAAGCGAGAGTAGTTTTCTACTCCCGAGCAATAGCCAAGTTGCCGCATCATTTCCAAATCCATATTGACCCGTTCTCGCAGGCGTTTAGCTTCAAGGTTTTTACCTTCCGACTCCAGATATTTGAGGTGGGCGGTCAGTTCATCTTCAATGTCTCGAATAATTTGTTTCATCCGGTCTTTAGGCGCAATATAAAGGTTGGCTGGGAAGATGGCAATCACACTCATATCTTCCAAATTTTTTCCAGTATCGGTGTCAATGCGCTCAATTTCTTCAATTTCATCTCCCCAAAAGGTAATACGCAAGCCATAATCCGTATAAGGAAGATTGATATCTAGGGTATCTCCTCTAACCCTAAAGGTTCCTCTAGTGAGTTCATTTTCTGTACGAGCGTACAAGGCATCCACCAATTGATAGAGCAAGCCATTTCGGCTGATCATTTGCCCTACTTCCAAGCGAATCACTCCATTTTTATAATCATCAGGATTTCCCATTCCATAAATACAGGAAACCGATGCTACCACAATAATATCTCGACGACCAGAGAGGAGTTGAGAGGTTGCTCTTAATCGAAGCTTGTCAATTTCATCATTGATCGCCAAATCTTTTTCAATATAGGTGTCGGTGGATGCAACATAAGCCTCTGGTTGGTAGTAATCATAGTAAGACACAAAATACTCTACGGCATTGTCTGGAAAGAACTGTTTAAATTCCCCATAGAGTTGTGCCGTTAGGGTTTTGTTGTGGCTGAGAATAAGCGTTGGGCGCTGTACTTTTTCGATAAGATTTGCCATCGTAAAGGTCTTTCCCGAGCCCGTTACGCCTAAGAGGCACTGAAATTTTTCGCCACGTTCTACTCCATCTACCAACTCTCCAATTGCTTTGGGTTGATCTCCAGTAGGGCTGTAAGGGGCATGTATTTTGAACTCCATCTAGTTGTTGAGTTTAGATTAGCGGATAATACGGACAAAGTGTTGATTATCTGTATATAGAGGGTGGTAAAGATAATATATATTTGCTGCTTGAAAGCCAAGATAATTTATTTATTTAGAATAATTCAAGGACCAAAAAAATAAAGCCTTTCACCGTTTTACGGTGAAAGGCTAATATATTCATCTATGCGCTAGATGCGTTGTTTGTTGCTTCTTACTTGTTAGATACAGGCTTAGCTTCTGCAATAGGAGCTTTTACGTTAGCAGCAGCAGCAGCAGCAGCTTTAGACTTGCAGCAAGATTTTTTGTCTCCTTTGTTGCAAGCAGCCTTAGACTTGGTACAAGCTTTAGTAGTCTTACCGCTAGTTTTTACAGCAGTAGCTTTGTTGCAAGATGTTTTTGATTTGCAACAAGATTTAGTACCATTAGTAGCAGTAGCTTTAGCTTTTGATTTGCAACAAGATTTAGTACCATTAGTAGCAGTAGCTTTAGCACAATCAGTTTTAGATTTGGTGCAAGCTGTTTTAGACTTAGTGCAAGTGCTTTTAGTAGCAGTAGTTTCTTTAGCCGCAGCTTTAGCTGCATGTGGGCATTGTCCGTAAGTAATTCCTGCAAAAAGCAACATCGCAAGAAGCATTGTAAGTTGTTTCATAGCTGTTTGAATTTGAAATTTGTTAAAAAGTTAGTTCTAATCTGTTGATATCCTTATATGGAAGAATAATGCCAATTTTCTGTGACTTTTATATCTCAACACTCAAAAATAACAAAAAATCTCATTTTCCCCCTAATATTAATGAAACATTAACAAAGCATAAAAGTTCATATATAAATTGCTAAGGATTCATTAGTACAACTTAATACTTCCGAGGTTTATAGCGTTGCAAAAATTTTGCTGGGTCATTTTCCTGCAAAATCACTCGCATCAGCTCCCGATCAATATCACGAGTTTTTAGGCTGTTGGTAGAGCTTTTTAGCTCCTTTCGCAGCCGATGAGCATATTGGGTTACAATTTGAGCACCCAACCAACTTGCACTATTGCCGGGGAGATCCATCTCGGGTCGAAAAGGCCCTTCCATGACATATTTTCTAAATTTATTAAAATCGCTGGAATAGAGCAGTTCTTCTTTACCCAGATGCTCCCACAAGGCTACTTCTCCTCGTTTACAATATTCTACCTGAAATCCTGAAAAGCCGTAAACTAAGCTATCTGGAGTTTTAGGTTGAAGTGCTGCTGCTATAAAATATTTTTTCCCATTAAAAATCATCTCATCCAGCATGGTATTACTTTTTTTACTACACCGTTCATTTACCATTTGGTCGGCTAGGGCATAGGCCAATTTGGGAACCATATATTCTCGGGTGAGGGTTCTACGAATATACTGATGTCGCAAAGTTTCATTGGCCATATAACCAATATGATTTTCTCCCAAAAAGAAATCCAACCCAATTCCTGCAAAACCATTAAGAATAAAAACGCCATAATTGTAAAAAGAGTAGTAGGTGTAGACCTTATCAAATGGCAGTTTTCCTTCAAAATAATGCTGATAGTAATTCAAAAATTGCTCAATATCTTTTTTTGCCCAATCTAGGTCTGCATAAAGTTGTTGGATGGTATCCAAAATGAGCTGGCTTTCCTTCATGGATAAAAAACCTTTGAGGTTTTGACCAATATCTACAGGGCGACCACCACTTAGAATTTGTTTTAAGTATAGATTTGCGAATTCTCCATGCTTTTCTTTTAATAATTCTAAGGCTTGGCTTATATTCGTTGTATCAAACTGAGCGAGTTCTTGTTCAAAACGAATCAGTTCTACAGAACTTTTTAAGTCGCTAATGTCAGGTTGATATTTGGGAAGGTCTTGCTTCCCTGATCCACAGGCACTCAGAATTATCATGGATAAAAATAAGTATATGATAGATAAAATAATGCGAGTGCTTGAAAAGTGTATGGTTTTTGCTGTTGGCATGAGGTATTTATGCTAATTTTGATGAACAAATAAAAACGAGAGTAAATTTAAGCTTTTGTATATGATTGATAAATAA
>CAZOLU010000290.1:0-2172 GCA_964580485.1 uncultured Saprospiraceae bacterium
AAGAGCCTTATCTCAGCACAAAATCCAAGGAATTTAACTTCTTTTACCATAAGGTCAGGGACTTAAACTCCTGACTATAAGTACCTAAAAATTTAAACATGCTCTTAGATCAAAAGCTTTTTGTGTGGCAGTGTAATATTTTTCTAATTGCGCTTAATATTATGCGTACCCATTAGATCCCGATTGTATTAAAATCCGAATGACTATGGCTAAAAAGAAAGGCAATTTTTTTTTCAATGAGCAAGATGAACGACAAATCATTGATGCTATACGAGCAGCAGAAGACCACAGCTCGGGAGAGATTCGAGTACATATCGAACCCAAATGCAAAGGAGATAGTTTTCAGCGCGCAATAGAGCTTTTTGCTGAGCTAGAAATGCATCGCACCGAACTCCACAATGGAGTGCTCTTTTACCTCGCTTACAAAAGTCATAAATTCGCTATCGTTGCCGATGAGGGGATTAACCAAGTAGTGCCCGAAAATTTTTGGGAAGAAATCAAAGATATGATGGAAGCTAAATTTAAAAATAAAGAGTTTGTTCTAGGTCTAACAGAAGGCATTGCCTTGGCTGGGCAACAACTCAAACAATACTTCCCATCTAAGGGCGATAAAGATGCTAATGAGCTGAGTGATGATATTTCAAGCTCTTAAAACTCCCTACACTATGCGTTTTTTTTACTCCTTGCTCTTCTTGCTTTGGAGCTTTACCTTGGTACAAGCCCAAATCCCCGAAAAACCTGAACCTGCTAAATTTGTCAACGACTATGCTCAACTCTTATCTCCAACGGAGCACCGAGAGCTAGAACAAACACTACTTCAGTACGATCAAAAGAGCGGGGTGCAAATTGTGTTCATTATTTTGGACACTCTACCGACCGACTACCGTTTCAAAATAGAAGAATATGCCAACAAAGTTGCGAATAGCTGGGGGATTGGGCAGGCTAGTAGCAATAATGGAGTATTGGTGGTGGTAGCTTTGGGGCATCGAAAAATCCGCATCGAGGTAGGCTATGGTCTTGAAGGACGAATCCCTGATCTGCTTGCTGCACGGATCATAGAAGAAGAAATGGCACCACATTTCAAAAGCTACAACTATTTTCAAGGCTTAAAAAATGCAGCACTAGCACTCAAGCAAGCTACAGAAGGGCAATACCATCCCCCTCCCAGCCATAGAGACCTGCGCTGGTATGTTTACTTCGGGATCATTTTGATTGGAACCATTGTCCTTGGCATATATCGTCGTTACAGATTTAGTTCTTATAGAAGCCGACGCAGGAGTTTGGGAACTATTTTTATTGTAGTTATGGGGGGCGGATACTTTTATACAATGCTCTCTGAATTGTTTGTACCATTCCTCATCAAAAACTTTTGTCTCTATCTCAAGGGCTTTTGTATTTTCATAGCTCTAGCTATTCTCCTTAGAGTTAGTTCTAAGCCTTACCGGATTCCTCTTGCTCAAAGTTTTAGGCTGATTTTACCCTTTGGCCTCTTAGCAGCAATTTGGTATTTGATAGATCAACAACAACAAGATCCTTCGTTCAATTATGATCTCTTGTTTTGGGGCGTTCATATTGCTGGTAGATTAGCTTATGGAATGGCCTATCGCCAAATGCTGGGTATTGATACTGCTAAAAGAATTAGAACTGAACTGAGAAGCGATCAGCTAAAATGGAAGGAGTTGGAAGATTATTTTAATGCCACTGCTATTCAATCCTTTCAGCAAAGACTGCGAACTCAACTCCAACTCACTCCAGCCTTGCATCTTTCAAGACTTAGTAATCTTCAGCATAAATTAAGTCGACTTTTCATCAGTCCAGAGGATTTTCTCGATCAGCGTTTAGATTATGAGTTGATGAAACAAATTAACGAAACAGATCGAAAAATCAGTTTCTACATTAAGGTGCATCAGCAGTTTATAAAAAAAGAAATAGATCGGCATCGAAATTATTTTAACGATTTAAAAACTGCAAGCAGTTATACCCCTCAACAACAAGCACGCTATGACCAAGCACTAGCCCTTTTTAAAAATCTTAATAATAAAGAGGTTCAAGAGCTTTATCAAAAAATGAAAACCCTGCTCGATAACCGCAAATGGCAGAAAATTGCGCTAAACTATCAGAAACCCGAAAAATTTACGAGCAAAAGAGTAGCTCTAAATGCCCTTTTTGAGG
>CAZOLU010000290.1:2182-5555 GCA_964580485.1 uncultured Saprospiraceae bacterium
CAGTACTCTAAGTTTATTGGATTTTTAATTGTTTTTTGAGGATACCCAGAGTATTCAATCTCAAAACAACTTAGATGAACTTTACCAGAAGATAGTCTATGAGTTGGAGACACTTCAGCAGCAAGAACCTAAACGTAATGACTTAGAGCTCAATCCTCTGGCAAATCAACTTCTCAATAGTGGCATTTTTGAAAATACGGTTTATACCCAAAACAGCAGAATGCAAATCGAACAGTGGGTCAAAGCAGAGCTTGATTATTTCACAAAATTTGCTTCGATAATTTTAAGCCAGGAGGATCAGGAACGGCTGCAACATAGCATTGCCAAAATGAAGACTATCCAGCAATTTCCTGAGCAACACTTGGTTTATGATGAAGATGCCATTCAAAAAGCTTTTGAGGAGGCTAGCCACTTCAATTGGGATCAATATCAGCAAAGTGCTACTTCGGGGAGTTTAGCAGCTACTAAAAAGCATTTTCAAAAGCGAATTGAAGCTATTCAGGCGGCGGGGCAGCCATTAGATCAACTGGTAGATTTTTATGGGGATTTTATCAATAAATTTAAAGCTAATCCCTTTGCCTTTTACCTCAATGTGCCTGGGGCGAAAACCTACTCCCGATACAGTGCTGGATCAGCATTATACAATGATTATTCGGATTACTCCGATTACCGTGATTATTCCGATTATAGCGATTATTCCGACTACTCGGATTACAGCGACTACTCGGATTATAAGCCTTCTTATTCTGATTACTCAGACAGTAGTTTTGGTGGAGGAAGCTTTGGAGGAGGTGGTGCTACTGGAGGCTGGTAATAAACATGATATCCGATGGATCGAAGGTCTTTTATAAAATCAGCAAGCACCCTAGGGCTAGGGCTCTACCTTGCCCCTTGGGTTTCTTCTTGCAAGCAAAGTCCCTTATTTCACGCCAACCTAGAAACAAAGTTTCAAGGTAAGGTACTGATTGTTGGAGCTGGTGCTGCGGGCATGATGGCAGCCTATACCCTACAAGCCTATGGTGTTGATTACCAAGTTTTAGAAGCCAGCAACCGCTATGGTGGGCGGGTAAAAAAAATAGAGGGTTTTGTAGACTTCCCTATTGATCTTGGAGCAGAGTGGATTCACAGTAATGCTAAGATCTTAGATCAGCTAATCAGCAACAAGGCTGTACAGAATGATATAGAGCTCATTCGCTACCAACCCAAAACTTTGTCTATTTGGAGGGATGGGAAATTAAGGCGACGAAACTTTTACACCAACTTTTATGGGGAGCTAAAATTCAAAAAGTCTACGTGGTTTGATTTTTTTGAACAGTATATCCACCCCTCTATCGCCTCCAAGATCATCTACAACAGTCCTGTTAAGACTATTGATTACAGTGGTTCCAAAGTAATTGCCACCACAAACAAAGCAAAAAGATTTGAAGGAGATGCTCTAATTCTTACGGTACCCCTGACGGTATTAAAAAATAAGATGATTCAGTTTCAGCCTGCACTTCCCCCCTCTAAAATTGCTGCACTAGAGAAGGTGGAGATGCCTGATGGAATTAAGATTTTTATAGAATTTTCTGAGAATTTTTACCCTGATATGCTGTCCTTCGGCAGGCTAGCAGACCTTCTAAATGACAAAGAAGGAGAGCATTTATATTATGATGCTGCATTTGCCAAAGATTCCAATCGTCATGTGTTGGCTTTGTTTACCGTGGGAACTCCCGCAAAAGCATATACAAACTTTGCTAAAGAATCTGACTTAATAGCATTTGTTTTGGCAGAGTTGGATGAGATTTTCAATGGGAAAGCGAGTCAGTCTTACCTGCAGCATATTGTTCAAAATTGGAATCAAGAGCCTTATATTCAGGGTTCCTATGCACATTTTAAGGATTATAGTATGGTCAAAGAACTAGCTAGCCAGATCCAATACAAAATTTTCTTTGCTGGAGAAGCTTATGCTGCTGCTTATGGTTATGATCAATCTACGGTACATGGTGCAGGGCAGTCTGCTTATGCCGCAGTTGATTTAATTTTAAAAAATGCGTAGCTTTGACTATAACAATTCCTATTCAAAATGCGTTGAACGCTTTATTAAATTTTTCATATATAAACCCTCCACTAGAATGAAATACCTATTGCTTCTCCTCATAACTGCGACTAGCCTTTGCCTTTTAAGCACCTGTGATACGGGGGGAGATCCTCTAGGGGATGCTTTACTAGAAGCTGCGGCCCAGGGTAAAATTGATCAGATGAAGGTTTGTATAGATAATGGGGTAGACATTAATTACAGCAACCCCAAGTTTTTCTCTACTCAACAAACCGCCTGCTGCAAAGCAGCAGCCCATGGCCAACTAGAGGCCCTAAAATGGTTGGTAGAGCAAGGTGCCGATTGGCACAAAGGTACCAACACTCAAGGGCGCAATCCCATTACTTTTGCCGCAGCTGGCAACCATTTTGACATTGTCTATTATCTTTTGGAAGTAGGGGAGGATGTTAATTACCAAGAAAATGGAAATGGCATGAATGCCCTGCTCTATGCCTCCGAACTAGGCAACCTACAAGCGGTAAAAACCCTACTTGAAAAAGGTGCCAATATGCAGGTACGCACCACTAGTGGTCAAACCCCTATTTCGGTAGCTGCTGCCCGTTGCCAACCTCAAGTCTTCAACTTCTGGATTCAAAAGGGCTTGAAAGCAGAAAATCGCTTTTTATTCGATATGGCAAAAAGCAAAGGTGGAAGCTCCTTGCAGGCTTCATGCCAACAAGTTTTAGATGCCATACTACAGGCAGGTATCGATATCAACGCTCAGGATGAGGCAGGCAATACGGCACTACACCTAGCTTATGAGCAGGAACACGAGGCTTTTGCCCAAGAACTGAAAAGCCGGGGGATCGATGAGCAAATCAAAAATAATAAGGGATTGACGGCGATGGAGATCAAAGAAGAAGTCTTGCGAAAAAAGGAAGCTCCCAATAATTAGAGCTGTTTTAAGCTAAAGGCCTCTTCTCCGTTTTGGTACAGCAACACCATAGAAATACTATAAAAATAAAAGCCCTAGACAAAGCTACTCGACAAAATATGAGCTTGTGGCAATCTAAATAATAGGGCATCATAAAAGATTATGTAAGTGTTTTTTGTATGGCAGGAAATTAGAATTTTTTGGAGCTAAGAACGGGTTTGCATTGTGCCAGTGGCACAATAGTAAAGCGGTTCTGCCTAATAGCCCTAGCTATTAAGGTAGGTTCTTCAACGTACTTAGCTCTAAAAAAGGCAATTTATCGCCTAGAAAAATACTTGCATAAGCTTTATTACTCAACTATAAGAATTTTTATTTACTGACCTTTCGCAGGCCAAAAATTTTGATTTTAGTATAAATATGTT
>CAZOLU010000291.1:0-5554 GCA_964580485.1 uncultured Saprospiraceae bacterium
AAAACCTTTTACCCTTTTTTCATAATTTTGAGAAATTCACCGAAGTATTGAAAGACAACGAAAGCATTTAAAGACTTGCACTATCTTCTAAGGAACTATACCGTCTCTTATAATTATTCAGCAACACTTTGGCAAGAAAATAAGCTTACAAATTCTAGGAAAAATAATGGGAGAATGCTGGCAATGACAGCCAATTATCAAGATAATGGAAATACAGCGTCCCTCAATCGGGGAGCAACTGCAAGAAGTTTGAGAAAAGTGTTACAAGCATTGCCTGCTGCAAGAAAAGAAGTAGAAGTTTTGGAAAGTTTGTATCAAGGCTATTTTGGCTTTGATTCCTTGGCTTTTGAGCGGATCTTTTTGTAGAAAGCGAGCGATTATGCGATTATCCATTTGGCCATGCATGGGTTACTGAATGAAAATAGACCCATGCTTTCTTCTCTAGCATTTACCGAAGATGGAGATAGCCTCAATGATAATTTCTTGCAAGCGCATGAAATTTCCAAAATGGAGCTGAATGCTGATCTCGTCGTCCTCTCTGCCTGTGAAACGGGCTATGGCCGCTTTGAAACGGGGAATGGTATTGCGAGTTTAGCGCGTGCATTTATGTACGCGGGGGTACCATCTCTAGTGGTTTCCCTTTGGCAGGTGAATGATGCCAGTACCGCTATCATTATGCAGAACTTTTACAAGCATTTGGCTAGTGGGATGACCAAGTCTGCTGCTTTGCGTCAGGCGAAATTGGATTATATTGAGATGGTGGATAATCCTATTGCAGCGCACTCGGCGTTCTGGTCACCTTTTATTTTGATAGGGGATGAGGCTCCTGTGGAGCTGCAAAGCAAGGGGGGGGGAATTGGTTATGGGTTGGAATTGGAACAGGAGCTTTGTTGCTTGCGGGTATCGGTTTGGGGGTAGCAAAAGGTAGAGGCAGGAAAACTACTTAGGTTCAGATATGAAGAAAAAATATGTAAATACAGAGCTATCCTTCCGAGGCTTTTTTTGTATATTCACATATTCCAAACCTCAAAACTACAATCCTCATGTTGCGTATTCTTTTATCATTACTCTTTTTATCCATTGTATTAAGCATAAAAGCACAAGAAGACTATCAAAAATACCTTAATTTCAGTTTTGAAGAAATTGATAGTCTTGTCATGATACCTTATCAAAAAGGAGACTATGATGAATGTGCTTTGCTTATGCAAGCAGGAAAAGAAAAGGCATTAATGGAATTTGGTGAACAAGATACACTCGTTGCACTGTATGCTAACAACTTAGGCTTTTTTTATAGAATATTAGGTAAGTATACTGAAGCTCTACCACTTTATCTACAAAGTAAGAATATAAGAGAACAAGTGCTAGGTAAGAATCATCCTGAACTAGCAGCTACTCTGACTAACTTAGCTGGACTATATAGAGATTTAGGGAAGTATGAACTCGCCTTATCCCTCTATATCAAGGCTAAAAATATATACAAAATCGCCTCAGGCGAAAAACACCCTGACTTTGCGCTAAGCCTCGATAACCTAGCTGGGTTATATGAATTCTTAGGGAAGTACGAACAAGCCTTGCCCCTTTATATCAAGGCTAGAAATATCAGGGAAGAAGTGTTGGGCAAAAAACACCCTGAGTTTGCTATATCGCTCAATAACCTAGCAGGGTTCTACAAAAGAATGAAAAACTACGAACTTGCACAGTCGCTATATATTCAAGCCAAAAATATTTATGAAGAAGTATTTGGTAGAAATCACCCTAACTTCGCTACTTTACTAAATAATTTAGCTGTTCTCTATGAAGAGACGGAAGATTACAAACTTGCTCTACCACTCTATTCAGAGTGTATCAAAATTAGAAAAAAAACACTTGGGGAGGCTCACCCTGAGTTTGCTATATCACTCAATAACCTAGCTGCACTACACGAAAGTATGGGGAATTATGAGCTTGCCCTATCTCTGTATATTCAAGCTAAGGATATCTACAAGGAAATATTCGGCGAGGATCATCCTGATTTTGCCAATACCCTTAATAATATTGCTTCTTTACACATGAGTAATCAGGATTATGACCTTGCCCTACCTCTCTTGATCAAGCAAAAAAATATCTATGAAAGAGTATTTGGCGAGAATCATCCCGAGTTTGCTCATTCACTCAATAGCTTGGCTTCTCTAAATCGGAAGATGAGAAATTATCCTCAGGCATGGAACTTACTTGAACAGGTAATAAGTAACATGTCTGGAATTCCTGTCAAAAATAGTTTTGAACAAGGTTGGAAAGATAGCTTAATGAATCTCACTTATCCTTCTAACAACCATACTAGCGAATTGCTTATAGCACTGAATACAGCTTATGAATTATTAGAAGAAGACTCCACCGTTCAGAACGCTACAGTTAAACAGAAGAATGTAATAGACCTAGTTTTTGTTTTGCTGAATAATAGCAGAAATCAAACTACTAGTGAGAAAGATAAATTACGTTTCTTAAAAGCAAATAATGATTGGTTGCAAAAAGGTTTAGCTATTTTCTCTCCTGACAAAGAAAAACTAAAAGCTTTCAGTCTAGCTGACCAAAATAAATCTGTTCTGTTGCTTCAAGCTACCAAGTCAGAAATTGCCTATCGTTTGGGAGAGTTACCCGATTCCTTAGCGTGGCAAAATAAAAAACTTCTTAAAAAGCAATCAGTACTACAAGCCAAACTTTATGAAAATCATCCAGAGCTGGAAAAAGATAGTCTAAGAGCAGTTTTAAATGAGGCTAATCAGCAACTCCAAGAATGGCAAACTACTGTAAAGCAAAACTATCCTAAGTATCATAAGCTGCAATATGAACAAATAGATGTCCGAGCAGAAGAAATTCAAGCTTTATTGGATGAAAAAACTATTTTAATTGAATATGTGATTTCCGATTCTATTCTACACATTTTCAGGGTAGACAAAGATGAAGTAACTTGGCATCAAGGAACTGTGGGAGATTCTATTTTGAAGCTAAATGTGGCGGAATTACATCAAAGTTTGAGTGATTACCAACAGCTAAGTGAAGAAAGGGAAAAGAATTTTAGAAACTACAGCAAACTAGCCTATTGGTTTTATCAAAAACTCCTAGCTCCGGTTTTGAAAGAAGGTGATGATGTTGAAAATCTAGTTATTGTGACGGATGGAGAGTTAGGTCACCTCCCTTTTGAAAGCTTTTTGGTAGAAGCGGCGGAATCTAATAACTTTAAGGATTTACATTATTTACTAAAAGATTACAACATCTCTTACAACTATTCAGCAACGCTTTGGAAAGAGAACAAAACGCTAAAAAGAAGTAAAAATAATGGTGAAATACTGGCCATGGCAGCTCGCTATGATGAAAAACTAGATGCCAATTTATTAAGAGGACGTTTACCTACTACCCGTCAAACCCGGGAAGTGTTACAACCCTTACCCGCAGCAAGAGCAGAAGTGGAGGCTTTGGCAGAACGTTATCGTGGGTTTTTTGCCTTCGATTCTCTAGCTTCCGAGCAGAGCATCCTAGAGAAGGCTAGTGAATATGCGATCATCCACCTAGCGATGCATGGTTTGCTGAACGAAAAACGCCCTATGCTCTCTTCTTTAGCACTGACCGAAGATGGAGATAGCCTCAATGATAATTTCTTACAAGCTCATGAAATCTCTAAAATGGAGCTGAATGCTGATCTCGTCGTCCTCTCTGCCTGCGAAACGGGCTATGGCCGTTTTGAAACGGGGAATGGTATTGCATCTTTGGCTCGTGCATTTATGTACGCAGGAGTCCCATCTCTTGTAGTCTCCCTTTGGCAGGTGAATGATGCAAGTACCGCTATCATTATGCAGAACTTTTACAAGCATTTGGCTAGTGGGATGACTAAGTCTGCTGCTCTGCGCCAGGCTAAGTTGGATTATATGGAGGGGGTGGATAACCCTATTGCGGCGCATCCGGCGTTCTGGTCACCTTTTATTTTGATAGGGGATGAATCGCCTGTGAAAATTCAGCAAAAAGGGGGAGGAAATTGGCTGTGGGTTGGAATAGGCGCGGGGGTTTTGTTGCTTGGCGGACTAGGTTTTGGAATGAGTAGACGCAAAAAAGCAGCATAGTTTTAAAAAAGAAAACTTATGATAAGATAGCTCTGCTTTGCAGGGCTTTTTTTATCTTCGTGCATGCACCTAAATCTACTCCAAGCTCTAGAAGTTCCCTTAATGGATCTTCTTTCTTTTACCAAAATCTACATCGGTGAAGGCTTTCCTGTAATCTACTATTCCAAAACTAAAAAATAGTTCCTCATGTTACGTTACCTCCTTTTAGTCCTATTTTTACTGACCACCATATTCGTAAAAGCTCAAGAAGACTATAAACAATATATGGACCTCTTTTATGAGGAGATTGATAGTATACTCTTGATGTCCTATACTGGGGCCAAGTCTTTCAATGAAGTTATTCCTGTGATGAAAGCAGGGATGGAAAAGGCTAGTCAAGATTTTGGACAAGCAGATACAAGCTATGCAACTTACTGTGCTTGGGGAGGATTTTTGTATAACCAAATGGGGCGCTATCAGGAAGCAATGCCACTTTATATAAAAGCCCGAGATATATATGAAGCGAAGCTAGGGAATAAGCATGCTGAATACGCAAAGTCCTTGAATAATATAGCAGAATTGCATAAAAAATTAGGCGATTTTGATCTTGCAATCCCCCTTTTTATAGAAGGAAATGCAATTTTGGAAAAAGAATTGGGGGATAGTGATCCTAATTTTGCAATTTCTATAAGTAACCTAGCATTGTTGTATTATGAAATCGGTGAATATGAAAAGGCAATGCCTCTTTTTATACAAGCGATGGAGGTCATGAAAAATGCTCTAGGGGAAGAGCATTTTTATTATGCAACTACGCTTAACAATTTAGCAATGCTACATGAGGCTGAGGGGAATTATGATCTAGCCATACCTTTGTATACACAGTCTATAAAAATTTGCGAAAAGGCTTTTGGCTCAGATCACCCTTCTTTAGTAAGTGCTTTAAGCAATTTAGGGGTGGTCTATCAAAAGAAAAAGGAGCACAAACTTGCGCTGAAACATCAAAGAAGAGCTCTTGAAATTCAAGAAAAAACATTGGGCCCTGATCATTCTAACCTTGCTTATACCCTGAATGGTTTGGCAGGACTTTATGAGGAAATTGGGAAAGTAGATGAAGCATTTTCCCTTTATCTACGTGCAAAGAATATTCGAGAAAAAGCCTTTGGCCGAGAAAATGCTAAAGTGGCAACAAGCTTGAATAACTTAGCTAAGGCATATGCTAGTAAAGGAGATAAAGCGTCTGCATTATCCGCTTTTGAGGAGGCCAAAGATATTTATGCGAAGAGCTTAGGGCAAAAGCACCCTCTTTATATCAATTTGTTAATAAACCTCGCAAAATTTTATCATGGGGAGCAGCGGTATGCAGATGAGAAAGAAATTTTGAATGAGGCTCTAAACAGTAGTGCTGGACTTAAAATAGAACACAATTTTGATAAGAATTGGCAACAACAACTAGAAGGAATAAGTTATGCATCTAATGAACA
>CAZOLU010000292.1:0-5548 GCA_964580485.1 uncultured Saprospiraceae bacterium
CCCTACCCCTATATCTGCATTCGGAATGAGCATTTTCCTCGGGTGGAAATTGCCTATAAAGTAGTGGCCGATGGTTCTAAGTATTTTGGTCCTTATGTTTCTAGAAAACGAATGTATACAGTTATTGACCTGATTAAAGAACTTTTTCAGTTGAGAACCTGTAATTTGAATTTATCGCAAGAAAATATTGATAAAGGAAAATATAAAGTCTGTTTAGAGTACCATATCAAAAACTGTAAAGGTCCTTGTGTAGGTTTTGAAACAGAGGAGGAGTACAACGTCAAGGTAGAACAGGTTAGCAATATTCTCAAAGGGCATATGGCATCTGTCAAACGCTTTGTCAAAGAGCAAATGGATCTAGCAGCAGAGGAACTCAATTTTGAACGGGCGCATGAGTTGAAAGTACAGCTGGATTTGATTAACAAATATCAGGGAAAATCTACGGTTGTCAGTGCTAAAATTCAGGATGCGGATGTTTTTTATTTGGCAATGGATGAAGATAGTGGGATGGCTTATGTCAACTACCTCAAAGTAGTAGAGGGGGCGATTATTAACGCCTACACCTTGGAGATGCAGCAAAACTTGGATAATGAGGCCGAAGATTTACTACTTTATGGGATTCAGGAATTGAGGGAGAAGTTCCAAAGTATTGCTAGGGAAGTGATCTTGGAAACGGACTTGTTGCTACCTTGGGAGGAGGTAAAAGTAACAGTTCCCCGAATTGGGGATAAACGCAAATTATTGGATTTATCGAAGAAAAATGCGATTTACCACCTCAATCAGAAGAAAAAACAGGCAGCCGCCAAGGCGGAAAAGGCCACCAAAACCGAGCAGATTCTACAATTGATGAAAAAAGATTTGCAAATGGAGGAATTGCCGATTCATATCGAATGTTTTGACAACTCCAATTTGCAAGGCAGCAACCCCGTTTCGGCGATGGTCGTTTTCAAAAATGCCAAGCCTGCCAAGCGGTTTTACCGGCATTATCATATCAAAACGGTAGAGGGGCCCAATGATTTTGCTTCGATGGAGGAGGTGGTTTACCGCCGCTACAAGCGGCTACTCGAAGAGCACAAGCCCCTACCGCAACTCATCATCATAGATGGCGGAAAAGGGCAACTTAGCTCGGCAGTCAAAAGCCTAAAGGCTTTGGGCATCTTCGAGCGGGTTACGGTGATTGGGATTGCCAAACGCCTCGAAGAAATCTACTTTGCCGAAGACCCCATCCCTATGTTGTTGAGCAAAAAATCACATACTCTCCGCATCATTCAGCAGGCAAGGGATGAGGCACACCGCTTTGCCATTACCTTTCACCGTAAGGTTCGCGACAAGCAGCTCACCCAAAGCGAGCTTACCGAAATTCCAGGTATTGGCGAAAAAACAGCAGCCAAACTCCTCCAGGATTTTGGCTCCGTCAAAAAAGTAAAATCGGCTAGTGGAGAAGCCCTTCGAGCCTGTGTCGGCTTTTCGGCGGCAAAGAAGATTTTAGATTATTTTGCCAAGGAGCAGTAGTCATGCTTCGTATATTTTAGATTTAGGTCAATGATATATAACTAATAATATATAAACCTAAAGTGCTTCCCGAGCCTTTAGATAATCATCAAAAGCATAGCAGCTCCCCCTCAAGTCTTGATAATTGGTAGCATTTAGTGCTCGAGCTTTCTGAATATAAGGGTTTTGTTGCTCCAAACTATCCATAAATCGGCGGTACTCTGGCAACTCCCCATCTACACCCCATCGAAAGCGATCAGGCTTTTTATGCTCATTCTTATGCAATAAAGCATAGTGCTCCATACGAGCAGCCATCGCCCAACAGGCCAGTTGAAAATCTTTATTTTGAGCAGTTTCTGCTGCTTTTTTATAATATTTCTTAGCCAAATGGCATTCATAAAACTCAGAATCATCCGACAAACCGTATGGAATTTTATAAGTTGACCAGCCAGCCCTTCGCATAATCCAAGAGTTGCCATAATAGGTCATATTAAAATAGCAATTCCCCACCAACAGGTAGTAATAATCCCGATCCTCATTCGATTCATCCTCTGCCAATTTTAGGTAGTCAATCAACTTCCGAGTAAGACTTGCTTTGGTATAGCGGATGGTGTCGAAAGATGCATAAATACTATGTTCTTTATACAAATTGGCATAAAAAGGATTGCCATCTAAACAATATTGATAATGCCTCTGTTGCCAAATAGAATCATGCACCATTTCAAAAGCCAATAGAGCAGAATCCAACTGATTTTTACGAATATATTTTGAGCCCGTAATATCCTCTAAGTGGTGAATTTCTCGCTTGACCTCTGCATAAAACCACTGTTTGAACCCTTTATTTGCCTTAGCTTTACGAATATGGTCGCATAGATCCCACATTTGCGGAGCACTATACGCTATATCGAGATAAGGGCGATAATCAGAATAAAAATACTCGTAGCTACTTCTATATTTATCGCTATGAATGTAATTCACACCCGAAATTTTAGAGAATAGAATCGCCGACAAGGTAGTATTGCCACTAAACTCGAGTTCTCGGGCAATTGCAAAGATAATTTTACGATTATACTCGCTCCCTTCTTTCCAATTTACCCATTTCCACCGCCCATAATACTTCACCTCTGGAGTACCAACAGTTTCCATAAGCAGTTTTTGGTATTTTTTAGGGATCTTGACTTTTGTGAGGGGTTTGTTTTTAATATCATTGAGAAAGCGGAGTAGTGCGAGCTGCCGCTGAGCGGCAGGCTGCCCTTTGGCAAGCTTTTCTGCCTGCTTCAAAGCTTTGCCAGCCACCTTATGCTCCTCCAGCATCATGTTCAGATAAGCGACGGCCACTTTAAAAGCGAGCTGATTTCCCTGTTCTGCCAAATCGATCCCATTCGCCCAAGCCAACAAAGCCTTTGCATAATCCTGATCTTTGGTCTCAACAGTACTGTAACCCACGTAGTAAGGCGTTTGTAGCCAATCTTCGAGCTTACTCAACTCTCGGAATAATAAGTCGTCCAAACCTGGGTCTTGAGGGTTTAAGGTATACACCTTTTCCAAACACTCTAAAGCAGGCCCATTTCGTCTAAATCCTTCTACCAACCAGATGGCCGCACGTTCGCTATCATCTTTGGCAAAAGCCAAGACCTTATTCAGCGCATCGGTCCCCTTGTACTGTCGTAAAGAGATAAAACGCTTATCCGCCGCTTGATTAAAGACCAAAGCTGCATAATAAGCACGAGCTTCAACAGTTTCGGCAGCTCGCCCATAAAAATACATAGCCCAATGGTCTAAAATATCTGGTTTTGTATTGTTCTGAAAATAAGCCTCGTATATGCGTTGAATTTCCTTGGGTTGAGCAAGATAAAAAGCTAGGCGTATAGCCAAAAAAGCATAACGTTTTTTCAAGTTGGCATCTTCCACTTCATCTACCATGCGCAAGGCGGTTTGAAAGTATTTATATCTAGGGCTCGAAGTCTGATCAGGATTATCAGTTTCCCAGTAATCTCGACTAGTCCCAGAGTTGTATGGACTGAGCTCTCTAGCAAATTGGATATATTTGATCGCATCTGATTTTTGCTGTTCTTGTAAAAATCGTACAAAACTGTTTGTAGAATTGGCTTCCTCTAAATTTGCCTTCCCATAAATCACTGCTTTTATATCCTCCAATTTTACCGTTGCACTGCTGTACTCCTGCCAAAGTTTTAGGTTTTCTAGATGACCAAGATTTCCCATATTTTCAGTATGCTGAATCTTTGTAAAGGTCAGCTGGTTGTATCGCAGCCCATCAAAGGCATCTCCCACAAAAACACTGGGATCTAGCATATAAAAGCGATAGTCTTCATCACTAGGGGCATAGGGACCACAGGCATAACTATGGAGTTGAAGGCTGAAAAAGAGTATACAGATTAGAAAGATCTTGTGTTGCATAAGTGTTGAGGTTTTTATCATCAAGGTGAAAAAGCGCAATAGTGGTTTTCCCTTTTAAAGATACATTTTTTTTGATTAAGGCAATAGCTGTTTTCAAATCATCATAAAGCACCTCTTCATATTTGACTTTATCTCCAGCTCTTAGGTATAAATCTCCAATACTGGTATCTTTTTTTACTTTATACCAAAAGGGGGCAGTGGGAAATAATATGGATTTAATCCCAGCATCTTCTGGATAGATGAGTCCCTGGAATTGGTCATAATGATAAAATTGCATCCATGAAAAAATGGGTAAAGCGATGTCTAGATCTAAGGGATATTTTCGTTTGGGATGAAGATAGGCATTTAGCGTTTCGATATCCAAAATACTACTTTTATCCTTGGCCTTGAGCGGACTTAGCAAATTATAACACATCAACATTGCTCGATCTACAGGAGGCACCCCCATCTTATCAGAAAATTTATAGGGATATAAACGGAGGGTAACAGAGATGCTCTGATGACTTTGTTTTTTAAAGCTTTGTAAAAACTGAAAATAGGCAGCTTTGGTGCCTTCTGTCCAATCGCAGTCGATTTGAATTTCTTTGAATGCTAAGTCGGCAAATCGATCTTTATAATACTTTTGGATCAGGGCTTGGGTTTTAATGGCCAAACTGTCTATAAACTCTTTTTCTATGGTTTTGAATACTTCATTTCGGATAAAGACCGTAGGAATGATTTCCAGATGAGTAGGTAAACTCTTGGGTACTAAACGCAACTTAGTTACGGGGATCGCCTCAAATTCAGCATGTGGCTCAATCTCAAAAAACTTGACATACAGTCGTTTGGTCTGATGCGTACTCAATGCTCCTTTTTCCTGATCGCTCAAGTTTTGGGTTGAGTTTTTCCAATAATAAAAAGCAGACTGAATTTCTACTGGCTCTTGTTGACAGGCAATCAGCAATAGGCTAAGGCCAATAAAGTATAAATAACGCATCATTTTTCAGCTATATTTTTCAGTGCCTGATGTAAAACAATTCCACAAGTAACGGCCACATTTAGACAGGGCGTATGTCCTATAGAAGGAATGTAGACAGCATGATCGACTAAGGCCAAAAGCTCTGGGGGGAGTCCATCTCTTTCTGACCCCATAATCAACAAGTCCTTGGCTTCAAACTCAAATTGATTGAGTTGGGTTGCTGTTTCATCAACCAAGGTGGCAATCTTTCTCCCCTCATAATTCTTCAGAAAAAGTGAGGGGTCTTCTATTTTTTCAATTTGTATATGCTCAATAGCCCCTGCCGTCCAAACTCTTGCCATCTTTTCCATCTCTGCCCTAGCCTTTTTACTTTGTGTAGGAGGCAGCAACAGATTATTCTGATCTACAATATACACCTTGTTCAAACCATAAAACTCGGCAGTGCGAATCATCGAGGAAAGGTTGGGGCGGTATTGGGGGCTGTGTAATAGAACGTTTAAGAGCATACTGTTGATTTGAGGATTTTTAGAGGCTTGTTTATCCTACAAAGATAGCAGAGCTTGAGGGGAAATGCAAGGGGATTTTGAGTTTTAGGAATTTTAGGGGGGGGCAACGCCTTTGATGAGCAAAGGCGTTGCTCGCGCGGGCGCGCGTAGCTAGAACGTAGCTCATCTACGTTCT
>CAZOLU010000293.1:0-5546 GCA_964580485.1 uncultured Saprospiraceae bacterium
AACGTTGAATTACTTCATCCTTGGCAATTGCCTTTTCTTCACTAGAGAGTGCTTCGTTCTGATCAATTTCTACCAATTTCTCTCCGATATCCTCCATCACAAAAAGATCGGGCTCTGAACTTCCTTTTCCTAGGAGATCCGTTCCGTTATCAGTAAGCTCTACATTTCGATTTTTTTCCTCAATTACAAAGTATAATAAGGCATCAGCTTTGGGCATGTGCTTACTTTGCTCTGCCATGTAGTGGTTTTCTACTTTTTGTAGAATACTTTGAATACCAGGCTCACTCAAATATTTAATCAGTGCCCGATTTTTTGGTAAACCACGATAGGCTCTAAACAGATCAAGCCCTCCTTGCCCTTCTTCTGGGCCAGTATCGCCTTCTGCAATTTTCTTTTTTGCCGAGCGCAAGAGTCCCGTTACCAATTTTTTCTGAACATTGACCAAGGTCTCCACCGCAGGTTTGAGTGTTTGGAACAACTCACCACGATTGTCTTGTGCTGTCGGCCCAGAGATAATAAGTGGAGTACGAGCATCATCAATCAGAACTGAATCTACCTCATCAATCATGGTAAAGTGGTACTTTTGCTGTACAATTTCATCGGCGTGATGCACCATATTGTCTCTTAGGTAGTCAAAGCCAAATTCGTTGTTGGTACCATAGGTAATATCACAACGATAAGCAGCTTTACGTCCTTCGGAGTGAGGTTGGTATTTGTCGATACAATCTACGGTTAGAAACAGGAAGTTGAGGAGTGGAGCCATCCATTCGGCATCCCGTTTAGCCAGATAATCATTAACCGTAACAATATGCACCCCTTCTCCTGTCAGACCATTGAGATAGGCGGGTAGGGTAGCTACTAGGGTTTTTCCCTCACCTGTAGCCATCTCTGCAATTTTACCTGAATGTAAGACAATTCCCCCAATCAGCTGCACATCATAATGCACCATATTCCAATCTACTTCATTCCCTGCAGCGATCCAACTCGTTTTCCAAATAGCTTTCTCCCCTTCAATAGTTACAGGAGATAATTCCAGCATACGTCCCGCAACTTCACGATCGAAATCAGTGGCGGTAACTTCTAGGCTGTCATTTTCTGTAAATCGGCGAGCCGTCTCTTTCACTACGGCAAAGGCCTCTGGTAGAATCTGTTCCAAAACTACCTCAATCTCTTGGTCCCGATTTTTAATCAACTCATCAATATCATTATAGATAGCTTCTTGTTGATAGATATCTTCCGTTTCCTTAGCCTCTTTGCGCAATGCTTCAATTTCGGCATCAATATCTTTCAGGTGGTTCTTAATGGCTTGACGAAACGTAATGGTTTTATTTCTCAACTCATCGTTAGAAAGCGTATTCAATTTTGCATAAGCTGCATTGATATCGTCTACCATAGGAAGTAACTCTTTGACATCACGTTCGTGTTTATTACCGAACAATTTTCTTAGAAAACCAAACATGTATTTTTATATTTTTATATTTAGAATGGTCGAATTATATTAGTATGAATATAGTAAGACGTTAAGGGAACCCTAAACTAAATTAGATTCTAACTTAGCTTCTGATTTAGCATTCCCCACAAAAATAATATTAAAAATGTAGAACACCCTAAATTTATTCCTGTAATTTCGCCTACAAGAGCTATAACTAAGCCAAACTAACTTTATTCCAAAAAATAAAAACTGACATTTCGTCCCATAAACCAGCCGTTGTGTCATATATAAACCAATGTTGATATGCGTATTTTCTGTATAATCCTACTTGCCAAGTTGTTTTTACTCAGTGCCTGTACTTCTACTAATGTTGAAAAAGAAGAGGAGCAAAATAAAGATGAGTCTTATCAGATGCTCAAAGATTATTACTACCCAGTAGATGATTTAGCAGAGGGGATGGTTTATATTTATGAAAATAAAAAAATGAACAATCAACCCGATTACTGGCTATACAAAACAGTTTATGATGAGGCGGGTAATCAGTTTTTGGTGGCTACTCAGTACAACCTCTTTTTCGATCAGCGTCAAATGCTGAGAGAATGGGTGGTGGCCGATGGTACCATCTTAAAAGATTATCGCTTTTTTCAGAAGGATACCGCTTCTGGAAAGGTGCTTGGTAGCCAAGCTACTATTCAAGAAAATGTGATCTTCCCATTCAAAGCAGTAGATGATCAGGATTTAGCTTACCGCTTTCAACTGAAGTTTTCTATTTTACCCGATACGGCCGTTGAATACAAGATTACCAGAGATCGAAAGTTTGATAAGTATTTGAAGTATGAGTACAATGGAGAGGAATTGGATGCTGTACAGTTTAAAAGCATTGAATATACCAGCGTAGAGAATGATGTAGAGGGCGGAAGCTGGGATATGCAAGCCAACCTCGTCGAAATCTACGCCAAAGGCTTGGGCTTGGTCTACAAAAGCTCTGACAGCAAAGCCCTACCTTACGAAATACAACTCAAAGAGCGTATAAGTGTGCAGGATTTTGAAGCGATGCAAAAAAAGGATTAAACCTTTCTATTTTTTGTTTTGTTACTAGTGCATTACAGTATAGATTTTATCTGATTAAACATCCAAACTATGCGCATCTCAGTTTTTAGAAAAGCCCATTTTAATGCCGCCCATCGATTACACAATCCCAATTGGTCGGATGAGAAAAACGAAACGGTTTTTGGGCTTTGCAACAATGAATATTACCATGGTCATAATTATGAATTGGAGGTAAAACTTTCGGGAGAAATTGATCCAGAAACAGGCTATTTGATAGATTTAAAAATACTTAGTGATCTCATTAAGGAAAAGATAGAGCGCAAGTTCGACCACAAAAACCTCAACTTGCAGGTGGAAGAGTTCAAGCACCTTAACCCTACAGCTGAAAATATTTGTGTGGTCATTTGGCAGATTCTACGTCAACACTTGGATGAAAAGTTTGATTTAAGTGTACGCCTTTATGAAACGCCTAGAAACTATGTGGAATATGAAGGCTTGTGATCTTTCATAGAAAAAATCGAATCACCAAACTTGCATTAAAAATTCTCAGTTTAAAATAGTATCTTTGGTAATAAACTATGAGCTGCATACGCTATGCAGCTTTTTTAATGTGAAATCCAACTCATGATGCTACGACATGGTTGCCTGCTAACCCTTTATCTAGTGCTGGCCACCCCCTTTTGGGCGCAACCCTCGTTTACACTCAACGGTTCGGCTGTTGTAGTGTCAGAGAATTGTTATAGACTTAGTTCTCAAAAAACAGCTCATGATATCGGCAGTATGTGGTGCGAATACCCTATTCAGCTCGACCATGCGCTAGAGCTTCGGTTTGCGCTCAACTTGGGTTGCTCTCGTTCAGCAGGAGAAGGCATTGCTTTTGTGATGCATACCCATAAAGATGGCTACGATGCGCTTGGTTGTGGTGAGTCGGCCTTAGGTTATGCGGCTACCTCAGATTGTCCTAATGCCATTAGCCCTTCCTTAGCTATAGAGTTTGATACCAAATATTCTAGAGGCTTACCAGATTTATATGTACCTCATCTTTCCCTGATCAAAAATGGGCTGCAAAGTGCTCCACTGATTAGTTCTCCAAAAATAAGAAGTTTTGGCCAAGATGTTCGGGATTGTGAATACCATGATGTACAAATTCGCTGGCGACCTTCTACTTCAATCTTAGAGGTGTTTTTTGATGGTGAAAAACGCCTGAGCTATCAAGGTGATCTGCAACAGTTTTTTGGTGATGAAAAAAATATTTACTTTGGGTTTACAGGCAGTACAGGGCGTCAGGCAAATATGCAAATGATCTGTGTACAGTCTGTTATTGTAGAAGTAGATGAGGCTTTTGAACGCAGAAAGAGCTTTGAACAAGGCATTGGTATTTACCCCAATCCGATTCGGGAAAAACTAACGATTGATCTGGAGTTTCAAGAAGAACAGTATGTTCAGATGCAGTTGTTTGATGTTACAGGTAAACTAATTTATGAAATTCCGACACATGCCGTTCGAGAAAACCAATACTACTTCAACCTTCCTGGTCTTCCCTCTGGAGTTTATTATGTAACAGTAACCAATGGTACCGATCGCATTAGCAAAAAAATTGTACATGTAGCTACGATTCGGGCTTAGACAACTGATAAGGCTTTATTACCTCAATCAAAATATACCCCTCTGCAACAGCTTCTCCTTCGGCTTGAATAAAGTAAAAGGCCTCTTTAGATTCTTCATTAATAAGAAAATTAAATTTGGCATAACGTGCACTGTAGCCCAAAAGCTGCCAATCTGAACTCAGTTGGTTGGATATATCTATATTTGCGCCTTCTGGTATGAATGATTTTAGACTCCAAACAGCTTGAATTTTTTCTTGGTCTCGACTAATTTTATTGTAATTAACAACCATTGCCCAAAAAGCAAAAGACCCCAAACACAAAGCAATGAAATTTACCCAAAACTGTTGTTGCATCCAAGTTTCTAGTTTAAGCATTGCGCAACGCCATCCACTAGCAAGACCCATAGCTAAAAAAGCAAAAGCAGGCACCAAATAAAAACCTATTTGTTTATTACTCAACATCAAGGGTAAAGAAGCTGAAAGTCCTACTGCTATTAAGAAGTAACTGGACCTATCAAAATTTAGTTTAGAGGAGTTTTTTCGCAAAGCAAACCATCCAATCAATTGTAAGATTAGCAGAGGTAGGAGTTCTTCCAACAAACGCCGAAGTACCATCCATCGCCCCCAATTATCCGTAGCTTGCTGTGCCAAACTCCCAAAAAGCTGCAACTCCAAGTAGTCCTGCATATAGTCCCAAGCCCCAGGAAGGCTCAGCCATAATCCCAGCGTTAGACCAGTGCTAAAACTATGAATTAGGCTGTATTTCCAATGCTTTCGCAGAAAAATCAGACCATAAAGTATTGGTGCAGCTAGTGGAAAAAGCCCCTGAGGCCCCTTAGCCAACATAGCCATAAAGGTTAGTACCCCCGCTAATATCGCAGCCCCAACCGATTGCCGCTCAATAGATCGAAGTGAGCAATAGACTGATCCCATTGCAAAAAACAAGAGCGTATTTTCCAGAATATTTTGCTGTACTGCCCAACTTGAGCTAGGAATCATCAACCAAAACAGCAAGGGCAGGGTAAAACCCTGCTGAGGACACAAAAGCTTCCACAAACGATACATCCAGTAGCCCGTTCCTAAAAACATAAGTAAGCTATAGACCCGATCTACCCAGAAAAAATCACCCAACAAAGCATAAAATCCCCCCTCCATCCAAAAAGCCAAGGGCAAATGACTCCTAAAGTTGCTTAGACGGCTACTACTCACTTCAAAATCTAGCCAGCCACTACCTTCCAAGCCCCAGTTCCGAGCAATGGTACCATAATACAACCCATCCACAAATAAACCATGTGTTAGTAAATTGGGGAAAACCAATATGGCCCAAATACTAAAGACTAAAAATAGTAGTGGAGCGTAGGTTTTTTGCATGAAAATTTATTTTGTATCTTAGGAGAAGATATACTTGAGTCTAACTAAACCCATAACAATTCAAAACTCAAGCAATAATTTACAAAT
>CAZOLU010000294.1:0-5533 GCA_964580485.1 uncultured Saprospiraceae bacterium
GGTAGTAGCTGCACTGACATTAGAACTGGTTCGACCTGGAACATTGTAAATGATAATGTCTACGGGGCAGGCTTCGGCAATGGCCATATAATGTTGGAAAATCCCCTCCTGTGTAGGCTTATTGTAGGCAGGACTTACAGAAAGAATGGCATCTGCACCCTCAAAATTGAATTGCTGAATTTGCTCTAGAACCAAGGCCGTATTATTTCCACCAATACCTACCACAAATCCAACGCGCCCATTGATCTTTGCTTTTGTAAAATCAATAACAGCTGCTTTCTCCTCTTTACTAAGGGTAACTGACTCTCCAGTAGTGCCCATACTCACTAAAAAGTTTACACCACCACTAATGCAGTGTTCGATGATATTTGCTAAAGCGGGATAATCTACTGCACCATTTTTAAAAGGAGTAATGAGTGCTACCCCTGTTCCTGCTAAATTCATTTGATTATATTTTTAGGTTGAGTTTGTTCCTTAGTGGTTGATCCAATTCAGACATTTTTGCAGCTGTTGGCTAGCTAGCTGCAAATCTTGGTTTTTATTATGTACCATCAGATCATAGCTTGCTTCCCAATCGGGGCGATGATAGCCCACTACCATTTTCGCCTGAGCAGCTTTTAAAATAAAATCAAGCGGAGCAGATTCCTGTAAGTAAAAAGTGATCAGAATATCATAAGTTTGTTCTAGAAACTCCTGAATAATTTCATTTTTAGGAACTTGTGCCCAATTGGTATCTTTTTTACAAAAGCAAGGATAGCTCAAGCCTTCTGGAACATAAGATTCATGTGTGTAGGCCAACAAGTGTACCTTTTTATTGAGTTTTTCCAATCGTTTGGCATAGGCCAAGGCAGCTTGTTCTGCACTATTGTTGGAGAGGTCGAAAAGAATAGCGAGATGCTCTGCCTGCTTGAGGTTGATGGCTTGCTTTTGCACAGCGGAATTTCGCAGGTAACGCTTGAGCGCCTGCTGATAGGCAGATTGTTGAATACTACTCTTTAGACTCATACTAATACAAGGTCCTTTGGGTCAATAAAAAAATGAGAAGCCAATGCTAATACTTAGTCTACCGAATTATGATTTCTTTAAAATCTGGGTGTGGCCCATTTGGCTAAATTTCTCGATACGATCGGCGACAAGCTCCTCTGGAGATAATTTTTTTAGCGCATTGATCTCTTTTTTAAGGGCACGTTTGAGCGTTTTTGCCATTTCCTGAGGATTGACATGTGCTCCACCCAGGGGTTCTTTGATAATCTTATCGATGATTCCTAGTTCCAAAGCATCTTTGGCAGTGAGTCGTAGGGCCTCGGCAGCCTCTTTTTTATAATCGACAGTACGCCAAAGGATCGTAGAGCAGGACTCTGGAGAGATTACTGTATACCAAGTATTTTCCAGCATCATAATCTGGTTGCCCACCCCAATACCAAGTGCACCCCCAGAGGCTCCCTCTCCAATTACCACGCAAATAACGGGTACTGTAAGCTTGGTCATTTCAAACAAATTGCGCGCAATAGCCTCTGCTTGGCCACGTTCTTCAGCCTCGATACCTGGGAAGGCACCGGGGGTGTCAATCAGACAAACAATAGGCATGTTAAAACGCTCGGCAGTTTTGAAAAGGCGTAGTGCTTTGCGATAGCCTTCGGGGTTGGGCATTCCAAAATTGCGATATTGACGCATTTTGGTGTTTTCCCCTTTTTGATGCCCTACAAACATGACGGTAATTCCATCAAGACTCCCCACACCACCTACAATAGCTTTATCATCTCTAAACGTACGATCGCCATGCATTTCTACAAAACGTTTAGACATTTCATTGATGTAGTAAAGGGTATAGGGGCGTTCAGGGTGTCTAGATAATTGCACCCGTTGCCAACCATTGAGATCACTGTAAATTTTACGGCGAGTGGCAGTAATTTTTTTGTTTAATGCATTGAGCTGTTCCTCCTTTTCGGCCTCGCCTAGTTCGTTTTGCTGTTTCAATGCTTCCAGTTGCTCATACAACTCTTCTAGTGGTTGTTCAAAATCTAAAAAAACCATAATATTCTAAGTTGTTTGCTTGCTGTCAGACAGCAATTGGGTTTGTCATCAATTTGCGATGAATTGTCCATTAGTGTGTTAATCTTTGGGATCCAAGTAAGATGTTGTTATGTTGTTGTCCCAAATAGATGAAGGTCTTAAAAGGACTTGTTGAACGACTGCTTTGCCCGCTAGCACTACTTCCAAGGAGCCACTTTCTGGGTGCTGCACCTGTTGCCAGTATTTGTGTGCGTTGGAAGCAATCACCTGAAAGGGCATTCCATCACATTTTAGTAAATCCATTTCTGCCACAAAAGCTTTGGTGCTTAAGACCTCAACCTCATAAACATAGTGCTGATAATTAAAGCTATTGGCATAAAACTCTTTGGCTATGGAATACTCAGGAAATAAAAATACTGCATTGAAACGAGAAGGGGCTTGGGGGTAGTGTTGAGCCCGAATCATTTCAAAGACTTCTTCTTTAATATGAACAGCGTAGTTCTGCTCGATAAAATCAGTACGGCGAATACGCTCTCCATAGGCTCCAATAGTGAGGGTGGTTCCTTCTCGCAATACTCTTTGGGAGATGTGATACATCTTGTCCTGTGCCATGAATTTCTAAGGCTTTTGGTTCCTGAGACTAAAATATTACTAGTTCTTAGACAAAGCTAATAAGAATATTTTGCATTTTTAGGTTTTTACTCTTTTTAATCGAGAAACAAAAGGAAAATCTAATTTAGTGTATGTCAGAGTAGGTTTTAAGTTTGTGGAAAACCCAAAGTTCAATAAATATTTGTTTAATAATAGAAAGCAGTAAGAGGAAAAAGATCTAAAGACGAAAATAAACATGAATCATCCCTTATCTTAAGCCCATAAGCAGAGCAAAGTTGAACTTGTTTAGCATGATGAGTTAGAGACCCTACCATGGGTATCCCTTTGGGGCTAGACTCTAGACTAAGAGACCTAAACCTAGATGATATAAGTCCTGTCTTTAGGTCTCTAAGTCTAGTGTCTAATCATCTCTACTACTCAGACTCAATTGATTCAAAGCTACTGAATTATGCTAGCAGCACTTTGGTAGATTTAAGGGATGACTCATATAGACTTGAAGTTTTGCAATGGTTTAGAGGGCTTCTTGCGCATCTACGTACACCGTATTATTGGGCTTAGGGTTTTCAGGAGGAGGGGGGAGGGGATGCATTCGCATTAAAAACAGGCCTGTAATTAAACCTACGGAAGTGCCAGCCAAAATACCCCCAGCAGCCCCCATGCCAATAATCAAGGGGATGGGGGTATGTGCATCGGGTAAGCTAGCTGCTAAGAAAATCCAGACCATTGCCAACATCCAGCCCAAGGCATTTGCCAAAATCCAACCCTTTGCTTCAGCTGTATGTGCTCGTAATACCCAATATTGGAAAAGTCCAAACAAACTTCCCAATACCAAACCCATCAGGGCGGCAGCCAATAAGAGTAACCAAAGTGCGGGTTCGTTTGCTACTTCCCCAGCTTCGGCATTTCCATTGAAAAAGAAAGAAGGAAGCATTCCTATACCCCAACCCAGCATAGTGATCGACATGGTATTGCGCAGCCAAGCTAGCATACTCAACTGCCGAAAGCGTTTGACTAAGATTTTCCATTGAAGAAAGCCTAAAATAGCACCCTCTATTGCCCCAGCCAAAATCATCACCAGCCAATTGACACTATATCCCCAAAAGCTTTGGGGCTCGGCCAAAAAATAATTGTGCCCTACGGCCAAACTAGATGCAGCGGCAATCCCTAGCAGCTCACCTCCTCCGCAGTAGAGTACCCATTGTTGTAGATATTGTTGATTGGTCATAGTAACCTGATTGTTTACAACAAGTTAGTGGAAGTTTGTATTTTTTTTAATGAGCTAGGTCAACTTCTTTATTGAGTTTGCACCAAAAAAAAGGATGCCCCCCCTAAAGAGGCATCCTACCATTACCAAACGCTTAAAACAATGCTTCTTGAATTAATTTTTATAGCTGTTGAGGATGGGTTGCAGAAGCATTATTGTAAAGCCTTTAAAGCATTAGGCATTTCCTTTCAGCATCATATTCCAATACATATAAGGTAAGCCATACTTTTTCAAAACCCACAACCAATAACTTTCTTTAGCGGGATTGAGGAAACGGGAAATCATTTTATCAGAATCCCGAACATTATTGTACTTAAACTCTGCCAAGACCATTTTTCCAAAACCTGTAACCAGAGGACAAGAAGAATACCCTTCATATTCGGCTTTTACCGCTTCCCCTTTAATCACGGCAAGTAAGTTTTCTACAACTACGGGAGCTTGTTTGCGCACTGCAGCACCTGTTTTTGCAGTGGGTAGGGCCGCCGCATCACCCAAAGCAAAGACATTTTTATAAGTGGGATGCTGTAAGCTGTTGATGTCTACATTGATCCAACCCTTAGAGCCGCCTTCCTGATGTGCAATAGCTGAATGCTTGATGAAATCAGGGGCAGACTGAGGTGGTGCTAGGTGTAACATATCAAAAGGAACCACTTCTAGTCCATCTTCCTCTTTAATACCTAGTCCATCTTTATCATTGTAGGTCAATGCTCGATCATCGTCATTGGCCCGGGTAATTTGATAATAAGCTAATTTCTTCTCCCCATCAATTTTTACCAATTTGTGGAAAAACCGTAGGTTGATGTCTTTTTTATCAACTACTTTCATCAGCGTTTCGGCAAAGTCTTTTACGCCAAAGATTACCGTACCTGGTGTGGCAAAAATTACATCGGTTTTATCTCTGACCCCAGCTTTTTGGAAGAACTCTTCGGCCAAATACATAATTTTTTGCGGTGCTCCACCACATTTGATTGGAGTGGCAGGTTGTGTAAACAGGGCATTTCCACCTTTGAAGTTTTCTAAAGTTTTGAGGGTATATTCTGCATCAACATAATTACTACAAACCCCATTTTTACCAATTGTTTCTTTCAAACCTTCAATCCCATCCAGATCAATTTGAATACCAGGGCAAGCTACCAAGTAGTCATAAGTGAGTTTCCCCCCATTACGGAGTTGTAGACTGTTATTATCGGCATCAATCTTATCTACATAGTCCTGAATCCATTTGCTGCCTTTGGGAATGACCGAGGACATTGGGCGAGCAGTTTTCTTCATGTTGAATGTTCCTGCACCTACTAGGGTCCAAGCGGGTTGATACCAGTGGGTGTCGGCAGGATCGATGATGGCAATATCGAGCGATTTATCCTTTTTTAATAATTGAGCTGCTACGGTGATGCCAGCAGTTCCTGCGCCAATAATGGCGATTTGATGATGTTGATTGTTCATAATAAATAAATTTTGCATTGATAAATATAGTAATGGAAGAGTTGAATATCAACCCTTTACTGGCATTCTGTTTTGGTTGATATAAAATTATGAACATTTATTGGGGTGTTAAGTAACTTGAGTCACAGAAGGCGGCTTCTTTATAATGATCTAGGTCAGTTTTTACAAAAAAAAATACTGATATTGAGATTTTTTCAATAT
>CAZOLU010000295.1:0-5510 GCA_964580485.1 uncultured Saprospiraceae bacterium
CTGCTCTTGCTCATCAAAATCACCCCCTACGAGGTTGACGACTTTAACAAAATGCGGCAGTTGTTTGACATGAATTTCGCAGCTTATAATATCTCCCTTTTCTGCGCTGTAAGTCACCTCGTCCCCCGCAGGAAGTTCACGGAGTTGTAGCCGATCATTAATACGAATATTAACGATGTCTGCTTTTTGTTGAAGAAATTGAGCCCCTGGTCTTTTGGGGGTTTCTACACTCCATGCATGTGTGGTATTCTGACCAAAAAAGCGAATACTATTATTAGACTCGGCAATGTATCGAAAATGTAAGACCATTTTCTGAGCATGATACTCAATCTTCGTAATCAGAAAATTGACATTCGATTTCCGATAACGAGGCAGATAATCTATATGAGAAATACCATCACCATCATTTTGTGGAGATTGAGGTATGGCAGAAGTATCTAAGGATATTAAGCAACAAAAGATAAAGCCAATAATATATTTCATACTCATAATCAGAAGGTTAATAAATCAGGGGGGTATTGGGTGGAAATTGATTGCAAAAATAATAAAAATTAGCGTCTTGAAAGTATGTTTTTTAAAAAAAATATCGAGAGTCTGAGTTCTTCAAGTTGCAGAATCCATGCCATAAACCTCCATTAATGGTATTTAAACTAGAGACCTGTCCTAAATGCTGAGGATAAATCTGCAAGTTCAAAAATTAAGTCACCAAGAACTTATCTTATGAAGTTTTTAAACAACACCCATTTGTGACATATAAAAATTATAAAACCGTACATATTTTCGAAGCCTGTGCCAAAGGTCTCAAGGACTCCTTTGGAGCATCCCCAGGGAAAGGCAACGGCTTGCGTAGGTCAGAAAAATTACCCCTTAAGGGGTTAATTTTCAATCAAATTACGCAAGCTGAATCCTTTAGGATTCAGCAAAATTGATTAAATTTCGATTTGTGTACGGTTTTATATACAGAATTATACTAACTTTTGAGTTGGAAATGATCTATTTACAAAAGCTCAGGCTATTTTATCTTATGGAACAGCAACCTAATACATCAGAACAATATTATCAAATCATTGAAAATGAGGATAGTTTTGAATTAAGAATAGAATGGTCTAGGATTGATGGTTGGGCGGGAGTTATCGTAGGACTCATATTGACCATCTTTGTTGCTGCTATACTTGCTGTTCAATGCTGGCCATATATCACTGGAAAAGAGAAGGACATAATACCACTTTTAATTGCAGCTACAGGCTTTGTCCCACTTATTTTGCTTTTCTCTATACATATTATTCGAGGTCTGAAAAACGTTTTAAATTCCACCACCATTTTATTTAGTGATGAGCTTATTTTTGTACGTCATGCTCCATTCTCCTTTACTAGAACGCTAAGAATTAAGCCCAATGGTTTCTACACACTTAGGCTGAAGCACAAATCGCTATCTGGTCCATTTGCTTCATTAAATAGCTATTTCAATTTTAGATATTCTAATAAGTATCAAGAAGTATATTTGCTTGATCAAGATGGTAAAGAAATCTACTTATTTCATGATGCAGATTTTGGAGATCCTGTAGATAAAGCCAGTATTGAATTTTTAAATAAAAAACTACATAGCTATTTAAAAAGCAAAGACCGAACTCCCAACGCCGAGTCTAATGTGGGATAAGCTCAGACAAATCGGGGTCTCAAAACCTCTGTAATCTGCTTCACCTCAATCAAGAAGCCATCATGCCCAAAAGCAGAAGGAATTTCAAAATAATCTGCATTCGGCATATACTGAGCCAAGAACTGCTGCTCTGTGGCAGGGATCAACATATCTGAGGGGATAGCGAGTACAGCCGTAGACGTTGTAATGCTTGCAAGCAGCTCCTTCAGAGTAGTACGTCCTCGACCAACATGATGCGTATCCAAGCATTTACTAAGCACCCAATAGCAATGTGCATGAAAACGCCGTTCTAGCTTATCGCCCTGATAACGCACATAGGATGAGGCTCGATAATTATCATATTTATTTATATCTTCATCTGTTTGTGTCTGAATATACGCTTCTATTGTACGATAGCTAATTAGCCCAATCGCCCTTGCGGTCTTTAATCCTCTAGCCCCAGCCTTAGGATGATTCTCTCTAAAGGTTGGATCTGTTTCCAAAGCCATGCGCTGCGACTCATGAATAGCAATACTCCAAGCCGTTTCTCGAGCACTACAAGCAAGTAAAACCAGCTGATCTATTTTATGAGTTAATGCAATGGCCATCTCTAAGCATTGATGCCCTCCAAAAGACCCTCCCATGCAAATCTTCAGACGGTCAATACCCAAGTGCTGCATGAGCAAGAGATGTGCCTTTACCTGATCTCGAACCGTTAAAGCGGGAAAGTCTAGCCCATAAGGTTCTCCTGTTTTGGGGTTGATGGATCGAGGCCCTGTGCTTCCATAACAAGAACCTAAGACATTGGCACAGACAATAAAGTATTCCTGAGGATCTAATAAACAGCCTTCTCCAATCATTCCTGGCCACCAATCGGCAGCATCAGAGTTGGCCGTCAGTGCATGACAAACCCAAACCACATTATCTTTTTGGGCATTTAGAGTTCCATAGCTGTGGTATGCAATATTCAAGTTTTCTAGGCAGCCTCCTTGTTCTAGTAGGAAAGCTTCTGAATGTTGATAAAGCTTTACGCCTTGAGGTAAAATTTCTTCCATATTCAATTGATTTGTATCAATCTAAAGCTTTAGAGCATGTTTATTGCAAATTGCTTTTAGCATCGAAATTCGCAACTATTTTAACAAAATCCTTCTAATACCCATCCCAACCAAACTTCAATCCAATGTTAGCCATATAAGCTCCATTGCGCTCCCAGCCTAAGCGTAGAAAAGTCATCATCGCAATTCCATCTAAGGTGTTTCCTGCCCCCAGCTCTACAATATGGAGTTGATGTGTCAAGGTAGCAGGAGCCCCTTGGGGCTGAATCAGCCCTGCTAGTACCCATTCCCGACCATAAGCCGCATAAACATAACTCTTAAAATTGACTCGTCTTCGATTTTGCCGATAAGAGGAGTCTAAAATCCAGTTGACTTTCGCCAAAAGTGGAAAGCCTAAGGTTCCCCAACTTTTTGGGGTTGAAGAATTACCTAGATCCAGACTAAACGGGAAATAACTCATTCCCCCCTCAACAGAAAATAAAGCCCAGCGTTGATCCCCTGTCCAAATCCCCCCATACACTCCAGGCAAAACATTTAAAGCCTGTCCTAAAGAATAAACCTCATTCGTATTTGGTAATGCAGCATTAGCAGGACGCTGATCCCAACGGTAAGCACTGTAATCTAGATAGTAAATCGTTCCCAAACGCCAATGCGTCTCCTGTGCAAAGGCATTTTCTATAATCAAAAAAGTGACAAAGGTTAAAGAAAGCCTTAAAATTCGCATAAAACTGCTATTTTATGAATAAATTTGAGCTAAAAGCTTGACAAATATACAGTATCCCCTTAACTTTCCTCTTGTTTTTCACTCAGTTCCATCTTTTGAGATCAAAATTCTAAAAAACACTTGCATGTACAGCGCTTGTTAAAACAACAAAGCTATGAAAATTTTAAAGATCCATATTAAGAACCTCAACTCTCTCAAAGGGAGTTTTGAGATCAATTTTGATGAAGCTCCTCTTAGCAATAGCGGTTTATTTTTAATTTCAGGTCCTACTGGAGCAGGAAAGACCACTATCTTAGATGCGATCACACTTGCACTTTATGGAGAAGCTCCAAGATTTGATGACAGTAAGGGCAAGGCGGTTGCTGAAATGATGACACATGGTACTGAGGAATGCTTGGCAGAATTACATTTTCGAACCACAGCAGGTACTTTTGCAGCACGTTGGCAAATGCGTAAAACGAGAACAGGGCGCTTGGAAAAAACCCCTAGACGAGAGCTCATTCAGTTGTTTGAGGATGAACGCCCTGCAAAAGTGCTAACCACTAAGATCAAAGAAGTCAACCAACAAGTAGAGCAATTGCTTGGAGGTTTAAACTTCAATCGTTTTAAACGCTCGATCATGTTGGCCCAAGGTGACTTTGCCCAATTCCTTAAAGGTACAGAAGATCGATCTGATATATTAGAACGAATTACAGACACAGCTTTGTATTCTGATATTTCTAAGCATGCTTATCTTCGACACAAAATAGAACAAGATAAACAAGATAAACTACGTCAGAAGATAGAACATCTGGAGTTGGTAGAAGTAGATGCCTTAGAAAAAATCAAACAGGATATTCAACAAAAAAAACAAGAAGCCCAAGAAAAGGACACTCTAATAAAGTCCTATAAAAAGGCACTTGAATGGTATGAATATCAAGAACAGTTGCAAAAGCAGTTAGAGGAATATCAAACAACGACTAAAGTGCTTGAACAAGAAATAAAAGCGAGTAGTGCTGATTTTCAACAATTAGAACAACATGAAAAAGCCCTACCCCTGCAAACTGAACTCAAAATTCATAGTCAACTTGAAACGGAAGCCAAGGACATTCAGTTATCCATTCAAGATCTAGAACAAAAAATATCCACGAGTGAACAAGCCCTAAAACAAGCAAAAGAACAACAGTTAAAAGCCCATAATAAGCAAAAGGAAATAGAAGAAAAGATTCTAGTAGCCGAACCCATCTGGGAAAAAGTCATTGCGCAGGATCATCAGCTTGCCGCTTTAGGGCAACAATATCAAGAAAGCCTATTAGATTGGACGAATCGAGAACAAGAGTATCAACAACAAGTAAAGCAGGTTCAGCAACTCACTACAACTATTGAAGCCGAACAGCAAAAACTAGATACGCTGAATGACTGGATAAAGCAGCATCAACAGGATCAACAACTTTTGGATGGAGAGCTCTTACTTCAACTACAAAACCATCAAACCCATTGGGTTCAACTACATAAAGCAAACAAAGCCAAGGCAGAGCGTTTGAAGCAACAAAGTACAAAAGCCTTAAAACTAAAAAAGCAATATGAAGATAGTAAGCAACTTTTAAATCAGGAGGATAGTAGCCTTAAACAGTTGAAGCATAAAGAAGAGCGGTTGATTCACAACTTCCGACCTGAATATCGAGAGTTGAGTATGGAAGATCGCTTATTTCATTTGCAGGAAGATATAGAAGAGCAGGCTTTGCAATACAAGGGCCTTTCAGAACTAGCCGAACTTCTAAAGAAGCGCTCTAAACTGCTTAGTGAACTGGATCGTATCAGTGAGGAAAAAGCAGCAGCACATATTGCTCTAGAAAATTTTGATTATTATAGTTTGGATGTGAATGATCAGCGCATTATGCTGAAACAAGAGATTGAATATCAAACGAAGCTTTGCGATCGACTTAAATTTAGTATGAGTTTCGAAGAGCATCGCCAACACCTGCAAGCTGGCGAACCCTGCCCACTTTGTATGTCAACAGAACATCCCTTCCGCAAGCAGGCTGATGCAAAAACTAATGATACACAGTTAGAACGTGAAAGCAAAAAGCTTGAAAAATTAAAAAGTATTATGAAA
>CAZOLU010000296.1:0-5050 GCA_964580485.1 uncultured Saprospiraceae bacterium
TCTGATCTACGCAAGTCGTTGCCTTTCCCTGGGGATGCTCCAAAGGAGTCCTTGGAACCTTTCGCACAGGCTTCGAAAATATCAATAAAATATTACAACACCCATGCTCTAAAGCTGGGTGTTTTTCTTTTTTACCCCCATTCTACACAAAAACTTAAAACTCTATCACTGAATATTTTTAGGTCACTAATAATTTTCATAATTTGTAAGCAACTTGATTGTGAACTCACTAGATCACTACAATAGACTGAAACTATAAAATTATCATTCTACAAAACAATTAAACTATGAAAAAGATTATAAAACAACGCTCTTTAGAAGAACGCGCCAAGTTTTTTAAAAAGAACTTTCATAAAGCAGGTCTAGGATCTGCTGGAGGACAACAACCCAGCGAAGCAACTACTACCCCCCCTGAAGAAGAAGTTTCTTTGGAAGAACCTATAGTAGAAGAAACTTCCGTTGGAAATGCGCATGAGTTGATTGAGGAAGCTATTGCTAAAGAAGATCACATCGCAGTTGAAGCAGAGGAGGAAGCTAATGACGATGATTTGATGGATGAAGAAGATGACTTTGATTTAGATGACGACGACGATGAGGATGATGATCTTGATTTAGAGGATGATGAGGAGGACCTAGATCTTGATGATGATGAAGATGATGATTTTGACCTGGATGAGGAGGACGATGACCTTGACTTTGATCTTTAAAAATATTCTACCGATATTGAAACGGGAAACTTGTGGCTTAACAGGTTTTCCGTTTTTTTACTGCTACTTGAGCGCTTTGGGATACTGTACAATAAGGGGGCTCTACTCACAACTTCACGGACTATTACATAAATAATCTGCTATGAATCAACTCCCACACCGATCTACCCTCTATGTATTGTTCTGTTTGATACTAGGAGCATTTCTAATTTTTGACCTATCTTATTCCTTTTTAGGATACTATAATACATCTTTAAGGGGTGACTTGGTGCCTATTTGTTTTCCTGTACCAAGCTATGCTCCAATTCTAACAGACCCTTTGGGAATAGGAATGTTGCTTTCTGGAGAACCTCATGTCAGTCCCAATCGCTTTTTGGTCTATTGGGGCCCTATATGTACTTTAATTATGTCCCTTTATGGCTCCAATATTTTTGCGAACCGATCATGAGCCTCTATCTGAGTGCCGCTCTGATCAAAATAATTAGCCACTTAGGAATCTTAGTCGTGCTTACAAGCTGGATAAACCAAAGTAAGAAGTTCTGGAGTCTAGATACCTTGGCCATAGCAAGCTTAGTCACTGTATTTTTTCAATACTCTTTAGAAAGCGGCTATTATGCCAAGATGGGTATCATTGATGGCTCTGTGGTTTATGCCTTTTCTTATGCCTTTGCCTTTATTTTTGTGCTACTATACATGCAGCCTTTTTATATGGCATTTATGGGGCGTAGGAGCTTTAGATTTTCAATTGTTAAACATATTGTCCTAGCCCTTTTTGCCTTAGCGGTTGTTTTCAATGGACCACTTAACGCACCTAGTATTTTGATTATCACAAGTCTAAGTCTCGGATTTTATGGACTCTATCACTTTCGACAAGCCCGCGCATCTAAAGGAATATTTTCAAGAATTATAACGAGTATTCAACAAATACCAGCTTCCCTTTTGGGTCATTTTATATGGATTTTCATCCTTGCCCTCTACTCCTTTTATTTGGGAACCTTCAATATAGAAAATCCCGAGAATGCTCCAGTCTTGTTAGAGCGCTATAAACTCTTGGCCAAAGGCATTTTTCTCAATTTTATTTATGACCAACATATTTCGCCTTTTCTCTATCTGGGTTTAGGTATCCTATTCAATTGGGGCTTGATCTATTGGAATAAGATTCGGCTAAGTGCCCAACAACAACAGGTTTATCTCTTTTTAATCATCTTCTGCATCTTATACCTACTCTTACTACCTCTAGGAGGCTACCGTTCTTATCGTCCTCATATTGTACGTTTGGATGTTATTCTCCCCATTACACTGAGTTTTATCTATATCTTTGTGGATGGATGCTATACCCTTGTTAAAAGTGGGGAACTAAAATTGCGTTATGCCTATGCTGCCTTTCCCTTGCTCTTTATGCTTTATTTTTCCCTAATTGATGTACAAAATATGCAGGATAACGACTGTGAGGAAAGGTCCCTAGAAAAAATTGCCAATGCCACAGAAGCCCCTGTCACCATTGAGCATTGTGCCATCTTGGGCTGGAGTCCCATTTATGATCCAGGTCAATCCTATTATGAATCACTGATGCTGCAAAGATGGGGTGTTACAAAAGAACGCGTACCTTATAGCTCTGCTCAATAACCCCCGCTATAATATTCAAGAGGAGTATTTAGGATCGTGATTGTTTTATTTTTTACGATATAATCTGGTAATACCTCCTGCCCTTGCTGCCTAAAAACAGCTACACCTATTCCTTTTTGTAGCAGACTATCAATTTCTTTCACTGAAGGGTATTTACTATAAGCGGCAACGTCTTGATAAAACATGAGTTTAGCTTGCTCTTCATGATTCATATTAAAGACAATATCAATGCCTTGCAATTCTTTTTTTAAGTTTACCGACCTAAATAGCTCAGCATTACTAATGCTAGGAGTTCGCTTATAATTATCTTTACGCCAACTTATCACTTTAAATAAATTCAAATTAACATAGCCGATGGCCCCAATAATTAGCAGCAAGCCCCCTTTGATTAATTTAGATTTCTGATGTTGCTTAAAGCGAAGTTCAAGCACAGCAAAAGGCAAGGCCGCAAGTCCTAGTACAAAATAAGCTACGGGCATGGTAAAAGCGGGCATTTTGGTTGCAGCGATAGAGAAAAATAGATAGCATACGATTCCCATAGCAAAAAAAGCCCCTCCCCTTTTCCAGTATTTTCGGTATATTCCTAATAAGATCAATCCTACAAAAAATAGGATCATTACCGACAAACCATAATTATCGTCCAAAGTTTCGATATGGTAGCCCCAAGTCCCCCCATGCCCCTCTATAACTTCAAAAAAGTGTCTTTGGCTATACTCCTGCTCCCATTGACTTTCCTTAGGAAAACGCCAGTGGATATAAAATTGCCAAGGGAGAAAAACCACACAAGTAAGTACAAATGCTACTGCAATCTGCACATAAGCACGGAGCTTTGTTCTAAGCTTTTGATCCATCAAAATAGCCAGTCCCCAACCTCCAAAAACCAAAAACCCGGTTAGCCATTTATTTAAAATTGCTAAACCTGCCATCAGCCCAATGCTCAATGCCCAAGCCCAGCTATTCTGCTTGAGATAAAGAGTCAGCAACCAGATACTCCCCATAACATAAAAGGAAAAGACGACATCATTGTGATCCACTGCCGCAGCTCCAGTAGTCAACTCCAATTGATAATAGGTTAAGCTAAAGAAAAAAGCCGAAGCATAAGCCAATAACTCATTTTTTGACCAAAAATAGTTGATTTTATAAATAAAAAATACCGTCAGAGCCCCCATCACAACAGAGGGGAAACGTACCGCAAACTCATTCACCCCAAACAACTGCATGGATAAGGCCATTTGCCATAGAAAAAGTGGTTGTTTGTGCAACCAGATATGATTATTGCTCCATTCCCTATAATCATATTCTAAAATAGGATCCGTACGCAACATGGGCGTAAAGGGATGCTCCATCATATTTTTAGCCACCAAAGCATGAAAAGCTTCATCCCAAGTGTGCAAATAAGGGTCGACTTGAATCATGAGTAAACGCAATAAAAATGCTGCAAATACCAATGTTCCTAAAGCCCAGTTTTTGTTTTCTACCCTCCAAAATAATATCAGACTTAGTATAAAGGGGATGAATGCGGGCCATAAAAAGTAGACAATATCTTCTGCTGCCATATTTTTAGATTAACTCAAGCAATAGAAGCAAAGATATAATAGCAACCCTAATATTCCTTTTTTTACCTACTAAACTATCGTAAAAAAATAGATTAGCACGAAAAAGTAGAAAGAACAGCCATAAACTTAGTACATTCAAAAAACCTTTTTATATTTGGGCTACTCGATTGAAAATCATCAGAAACGTCTAAAATATACCACTATGGCTGAAATCGTAAGAATGCCCGCACTGAGTGATACCATGACTGAAGGTACGCTGGTAGCTTGGCACAAAAATGTTGGAGATAGCGTAGAAATCGGTGAGCTACTCGCCGAAATTGAAACAGACAAAGCAGTAATGGAATTTCAAAGTCTATATGATGGCGTATTGCTTTATATTGGAATTGAAGAGGGTGCTGCTGTACCCGTAAATGATGTTATTGCAATTATTGGAGAAGAGGGTGAAGACTATAAAGCACAGCTTGAAGCTGCTAATCAGGAAACTAGCACTAGCACAGAAGCAGAGGCAGAAGCTCCAGCCCCTGATGTCCTCAAAACCGTTGTTGCACCATTAGAACAAGATAGCAGCAGCAATACAGATAGTACTGACGATCGCCTAAAGGCATCTCCTCTTGCCCGTTCTATGGCCAAAGAAGAAGGTATTGACCTGAGCAAGGTAACTGGATCTGGCGATGATGGGCGTATTGTCAAAAGAGATATCTTGGCATATATGGAAAACCAGGCAAGCAGCCCAACTCCAACGGTTTCAGCTCCTCAAGTCGCTGCACCAGAAGGAGATTACGAAGATGTGCCTGTTTCTCAAATGCGTAAGGTGATCGCTCGACGCTTGGGCGAAAGTAAATTTACCGCTCCGCACTTCTATCTGACTATGGAAATTCGGATGGATATGCTGATGGCTACTCGCAAGAAAATCAAGAAAATTAGCGATACCCCTATTTCATACAATGACCTTATTCTGAAAGCTTGTGCTAAGGCTTTACTCAAGCATCCAGCCGTCAATGCTTCTTGGTTGGGAGATCGCATTCGTTATTATAACTATGTGAATATTGGAGTAGCCGTTGCCGTAGAAGATGGACTTTTGGTGCCAGTTGTGCGCCATGCTCATACCAAAGCCCTTTCGCAAATTGCTACGGAGGTGCGTGATATGGCTGACCGTGCTCG
>CAZOLU010000296.1:5060-5495 GCA_964580485.1 uncultured Saprospiraceae bacterium
GTATTGATGAATTTACTGCAATTATCAATCCTCCTGATGCTTGTATCTTGGCCGTAGGTGGCATTAGCCCTCGTTTGGTAATGGTCGATGGGGAAATTGAAGAACAGCACTTTATGAAAGTAACCCTTTCTTGTGATCACCGAGTAGTAGATGGTGCTACGGGGGCTCGTTTCTTACAAACCCTTAGAGATATTTTAGAAGAGCCTATGCGCTTGATCATCTAAGTGCTTAACAGCATACTCTTGTAAAGAAAACTCCTTGCTATATCTATGGCGAGGAGTTTTTTTGTGCAGTTGTTTAAAAATGGGTGCCTATTTAGCCTGTTTTCTTAGCTCCTAGCCTATGTCAAGAGCTTCGTGGGGCTGCCACCCCTTAAACGGGAACTTCACGCTTTCATCACTTTACGAGATGACGCTACTTATCTAGATCAAGCCA
>CAZOLU010000297.1:0-5481 GCA_964580485.1 uncultured Saprospiraceae bacterium
GCGCTATTTATGCATCCAAGGCGGAGAAAATTTTTCTTTTTCGGAAAGAGAAATGATGCTTACGTTGCTTTAATAAAAAAACAGCTCAAAAGAATGTAGTCTTAACGCTTCTATTAACCAACTCTCGTTTTGAAAAAGGGGGTTCACTCTCACTATACACATCTCCAATATACACAAAAAGTAGACCAGTTTACTTTTTTGTCATTACTACCCAAGGAGATTTCAAATATCCTGTAGAATATATAATTCTAGTCCGAGTACTTCCAAAACATGACGACTGGTTTATTGAGAAGAGTTAGGATAGAGCTCTCTAAAATCAGCTCTATAGCCTAAACTCAGCAAAATAACAAATTTCCCCCAGCTACACAAGCCTCCTTCACAATATCTTCCAATCTCTACAAACCCCTTGCGAAACTGCTGATTTTTACTTATATTCAACCCTTCAAATTCAGCTAAAAAAATTAAAGCCAATGAAAACGGAAGTCAACATGGAATCCCTCGAAGGGATGAGCTTTGCCGAGTATAAAAAGGCATTGAAAAAAGACAAAAAGTACCTCAAAAAGGCCAAAGGCATTATGTTTGTCAATGACCACAAGTTCAAAGACAAAAAAGGCCTAGCGGTTATGCTGTTTAGAAAGCCCAAGGAAGTCAAAGAATGTTTCAAAGACCTCAAGAAAAAAGGGCATCCATCGCCTAAAATGGCTGGGGGTAGCTGCGAAATGGTAGACGGCGACAATGGTCCCGAGCTCAAAGTAGATCTAAAATTGGGTGGCTTGACCAAAGAAAAAATTGAAGCCAAAGGCAAATCCTACCTCAAATCAGCATTAGGCTTGATGCCGACCATCAGCGCAGGCGATCCCAAAGATAGCGATGGGCAGGTCGATGCTCAAGAACAGGCCGAAATCAACGATCTACAAGCCGAATTCAATGAGCTAAAAAATCAACTCCCAGGAGTCAAAAAAGCCATCGACAATTTCAAAGCGGGCAAGGCCAAGCAAGAGGATGCGGTAGCAGTAGAAGAATTTGTAGCCGAAGCCAAAGAATGGCTCATCAAGTTCAAAAATGAGGCCGATGATGTGAAAAAACAACTCAAAGAGCAGGCCCTCAAACTCAAGGAGCAATACACCAAACTAGCTCCAGCCCTCGCCAAAATACAAGAGCAGGCCGATAAAAACGACCCGCAAAACTTCCTCGAAAAAATGGCCGACAAAGCCGGCGATTTCTTAGGAAAAGTAAAAGACAAGGTCGAAGATCTTTTTGATGGTGATGAAGATGCTTGGGAAGATGATGATATTAGTGATATTGGGCAGGAGGATGTGGAAGATCCGGCAGAGGAAGATCCAGAGGATAGTGTTGTAGAGGATGTAGAAGAAACTGAAGACCCCACAGAAGATGATCTTGAGGAAGAAGCTCCCTCTGATGGAGCTCAGGAGGAAGTATCCCAGCCAACCGTAGACATCCCTTCTGACTTAGGTGCTTCGGTGGGTAAAGGTGGTAAGAATAATCAAGAAGATGTCAAAGTTGTACAGGAACTCCTAAATCAACATGGTGCAAGCCTAACTGTTGATGGACTTATCGGACCTTCTACTATTGCGGCGATCAAAGCTTTTCAGCAGGCAGAATTAGGCTTTGCTGATGGTCGAGTTGATCCAGGAGGAAAAACTTGGTCGGCATTGATTGATGTAGATCTCCCTCAAGATGATGTTCAGAGCGATGAAGATGATATAGCGGTCGATGATGTTCAGGAAGAAGAAGATGAGCCAACACAAGAGGTTTTAGTAACACCTAATGCCAACCTAACAGCTCCAGTAGGGCAAGGCAAGGCCAATGTTGCTGAAGATGTGGCTGCTGTACAATTTTTACTCAACAAAGAAGAAGGAACTAGCTTTGTAGTTGATGGAGTCTTTACTGCCGAATTAGGTGATGCTATTACCACCTTCCAAAAAGAGGTTATGAAGTTCAGCAGACCTGATGGTGTGGTTGATCCAGGTGGAAAAACTTGGAAAGGGCTTAATGGGCAACGTCCTGGGGCACCACCTCCCGGCCCTGTAAACAAACCCAACTGGATTAAAATTGCTGAGCGTGAGGTTGGCGTAAAAGAAAACACCAGCAAAACAGAGCACAACCCCCGTGTAATCGAATATCACGCGACTACGGGTGGCTTCAAAGATGATGAAACGCCTTGGTGTTCTTCTTTTGTCAATTGGGTGATGAAAAAAGCGGGACATGGTGGTACCAATAGTGCTGCTGCTGTTTCTTGGCGCAACTGGGGGCAAAAAGTGGACGAACCTGCTTATGGTGCAATTGCTGTAATTGACTGGGATGGTCCTGGCCCAGGATGGAAAGGCCATGTTGGTTTTGTGGTCGGCAAGCAGGGTAGCTCAATTCTCCTACTTGGTGGTAACCAAGCCAATGCGGTGAATGTGAAGACTTTTGGTACGAGCAAAGTGGTGGCTTATGTCTATCCTTCCGGCTTTGATATTCCAGCCAACTTCTTCACCTTTGGTGAGGCTGAAGGCGACTTTGGCGATGAGGTAGGATTTGATGGTTCACGATAATAGATGTTCCATGAGGAGATAGTACATGTGTAAATCATTCGATAAATTTTCAACCGTCCTTGATCTATTTCAGGGACGGTTTTATTTTCAAATAATCTAAACTAGAGCGTAGCTGTGCATGGGGCTTGATGGGATTACTCGCTGAAGGCCTGCAGTTCCCACCCATCAAGGCTCATCCTGGTGATCCTATGAACCGTATTTCTATAAGCACTAAGGTAACTAATCATGCCCCATTGCTTAATTCCGCAATAAATTTAGGAAAATCTTCCCGAATGGTTAGTTTTTGAGCCTTAGACAGGTCCTCGTACGCTCGCCCATAGCGTTGCTTGGCTTGGGAGTTCCAGATGCGGTTATAAGCTGCTTGCAGCGCATTACGTACTTTCAAATAACTAGCATAGTCTGCTGCCTGATCAATTTCTAGCCGAATTACAGCATGCTTGGGGCTATCCGAAAGCCTTGGATCTGCACCGTTGTTGTTAAGAAAGTCAATTGTTTTTTGGCGGAGTTGCGCCACAGGAAAGTTCGATTCTTGTTCTACCATCAAGGCATTGGCTCCATTGAGCTGAATCTCCAGTACATTCCTAGAAGGTTTTGGGGTCACCAAAGCATCCTCATCCTGCCATTGAGGTAAAATTGCGGCTAAGCCACTATCGGTCTGTATGGTAGTGGTCACCAGAAAGAAAACAAGTAACAGAAAAGCGATGTCGGCCATAGAGCCTGCGTTAATTTCAGGTATTTTTTGCATCCTATAAAGCGTTGTGCTGGGTAAGCGGTTGATCAATATGAGATCTGCCCTCAAGAAGGTCTCATACTATACCAATTTAGATGCAGCTGTTCTGAGATTTGGTGGGTGAGTAAACATAAAAAAGCTGCTTTCCTGAAGTAGAAAGCAGCTTCCAATTTTCCAATACTGTTGTTGATACTTAGCTTATTCCTTACCTTTTTTATTGGCAAGGTAACTTACCTTACGGAAGTTGGCCTTTCTCAATTCTGTTTTTACTTCTGTAACGATTCCCATTTTCACCTCACTGTCTACTTTCAACGCACAAGTCATTTCATCATGCTGGCGAGGGTCTACCTTGGTTCGTTCATTATTCACAAACTGCATAATATCATCTGGACGAGCAAAAGCGTCGTTCAATTGAATTTTTGGAGCAGTACCATATTGCGCTTGGTACATAGGAGAAGGAGGTCCAATGAAAACATGGCTCACCAAGGACTTTTTCTCCAATTTTTGCAGCTCTGTTGCTTGAGGAATTTTCACACGCACCTTTACATCTGCATCCCGCATTTTGGTTACTACCATAAAGAAACACAAAAGCATAAATACAATATCAGGTAAGGAGGCGGTGGTTATCCCAGGCGCATCTTTATCTTTATTTTTCTTAAATCTAGACATAGCTTATCATTTTTTGAAACTTAGGAGCTACTATTCTTCTCCAAAGTTGTTAGGTTCTGCCTCAGAAATAAATTTAGGGTAGTCTTCCCGAATGGCTAGTTTTTCTTCCTTTTCTAGTGCTTCATAGGCTCGACCAAAACGTTTTTGAGCTTCAGAATTCCAGATTTTGTTGTAGGCTGCTTGCAATTCGTTATATACCTCCAAATAAGTCGAATAATCTGTGGCATTATCATTTTGCAGGGAAATGACTGCAGAACGAGGAGCTACCGACCAGTCTGGATTAACTCCATTATTCGTAATAAAATCAATAGCCAACTGCTTTAAATTATCTACGTCAAAATTAACCTGATCATTTACCGACAGCTGATTTGCACCATTAATAACCACTAATAATACATTTCGCTTATTTTTCTCCATTGGAGGAGGAGGCTCATCTACCCATTGAGGAAGCACCACTTGCAGTCCGGAATCGGTTTGAATAGTAGTGGTTACAAGAAAGAAAACCAAGAGGAGGAAGGCAATATCTGCCATCGAACCCGCATTGATTTCTGGTATTTTACGATTTGCCATAATAGCGTTAGATTATCTTTGTTTAATAATACCCCATACGATAGAGAACAACCAAGCGGCCAGCGCCAAAAACATCATGATGACAGTAAAAGTCAACAAGCCGTCAACAAAAGCCACGTCTTCAGCCAGTAGATGTTTGTTGTGGTTCCCCTGAAAAACAATAAGCTGTTCAGCAGTAGGCGTAGATCCCATCGCACTGGAAATCAGGTAAAGTACTAGCAAGATCGCTGCAATAATCCCAAAGCGAATCGCTCCACGAGGATTGAGCACCATACCATATACTGCACCAGCCAAAGCCATAAGGGTACAAATAAAAATAAGAGCAAAAGTAATATTAAGTGCTGTATTGAATACAGAAGAAGCATACAAAGCCTCTTTACTAGCGTCAGCAGGAAAGCCCCCTACAATTACGAAAATCGACAATAAAGCGAGTACCGCACCCAGAGAGAAGCTAATTGTAACGCCATTTTTCTTTAAAAACTGATATGCACCGTTCATAATATGAATCTAGTTTTAATAATTTCTAAGCGTAGAAATTATGCATCATTAAAAAATGGGTGAACAAGCGATTAGGCTTCTTCTTTTACTGAAGCTTCGGCATTTCCACTTCCATAGCCATTATCCAAAAGGATATCTACCATTGAAATAGTAGCATCTTCCATTTTGTTAGACAGGCCATCTACCTTGTTTGTAATCAAGTTGTAGAAAATCTGAAGGATAATTGCAGTGATCAGACCAAATACAGTAGTCAAAAGTGCTACTTTAATACCACCCGCTACATCAGAAGGGCGAATATCTCCTGCGGCTTCAATCGCATCAAATGCCTGAATCATACCGATTACCGTACCCATAAACCCTAACATTGGAGCCAAGGCGATAAATAGTGCCAACCAAACCAGTCCTTTTTCCAAAAGGCCCATTTGTACCGAGCCATTCGACACGATAGCTTTTTCT
>CAZOLU010000298.1:0-5472 GCA_964580485.1 uncultured Saprospiraceae bacterium
AAATCAAATAATGAAAAAAGCCTTCCATTTTTTACAACCATGTTTGAGCATCACCTTGGCCTTAATTTTATTAAATACCTCTTCGCTATTTGGTCAAACAAGACTCATTCAAGGGCAGGTCATTGATTCTAGCAGTTCAGTGCCCCTCCCCTTTGTGCAGGTAGCCGTTCAAGGACAAAGTGATAAAGGCACAATTGCAGATGTGGATGGAAAATTTAAACTAGAGCTAGACGCTAAAAGCAAAGTGCTTGAATTTCGGTACTTGGGCTACCATAACAAGCTGGTGAGCATAGCTCCTCTGGATACGGTACTGCAAGTTCAACTTAGTGCCCAATCCTTAGCCATGGAAGAGGTAGTAGTCATTGCTGGAGAAAACCCCGCCTATCGCATCATTCGCCAAGCCAGCAAAAATCGAAAAAAAAACAACCCAGAGCGATTAGCCTCCTTTAGTTACCAATGCTACAACAAAGCCATTGTTTTTGACAAAGATAATGCCCCCAAGGAGCTGTTGTTTGAACCCATTGCCCAGGATTCTAGCACAGCAAATATCCCCTTTTACTATATGATGATGGAATCCATTTCTGAACGCTACTTTCAACGCCCGAATAAAGATGAAGAAATTATTTTAGCCAATCGGGTTTCAGGATTCAAAAACCCTAGCTTTGCCGCCTTGGCTACCGACTTTCAGCCTTTTTCCTTTTACCAAGACTATATCGGTGTTTTAGACAAAGACTACCTCAACCCTATTGCTCCAGGAAGCACTCGGCAGTATGAATTTAGGTTAGAAGATACGCTCTATAGTGGGGCAGATAGTATTTTCATTATCTCCTTTTTTCCTCGTAAAGGGAAAGTTTTTGATGCCTTGAAAGGAGTTTTGTACATCCACAGCAAGGGTTTTGCCATTCAAAATGTGTTGGCAGAGCCTTATGAGAAAGGCTTGACAGATCTAAAGTTTGAACAACAATACCAACTCATAGAAAATCAGCAGTGGTTCCCTACCCAATTGAACTTTGAGTTGAAAATTCAGGCAGCAGGGGATCAATCCATTACCCTTCAAGGCAAAAGCTACCTGAGCCAAATCAAAATTAACCCCAATTTCAAGGGTAGAACTTGGGGCATTGATAATGTAAGTATGCGGGATCTAGACATTAGCCAAGTAGACAGTCTACTCACCCTAAATAGAACCCAACAACTCAATAAAAAAGAAGAACGCAGCTATACCATTTTAGATAGTTTAGGGGAGGAACTACCTTTGGATCAACTCATGGAACTGGCAGAGGGAGCGCCCTATGGCCTAATTTACATGGGTCCCTTGGCCTTGGATCTCGTAAAAGTGATAGATTTCAACCCATTTGAACGCTTGCGTTTGGGTTTGGGCTTGTATACCAGCCCCAAGTTTTCCAAGCGTATTCGGATAGGAGGCTATTTGGGCTACGGTTTTGGAGATCGAGCATGGAAATATGGCGGAGATGTACTAATTCAACTCCATCAACGCTATGACCTCAACTTTGGAATCAACTACAGCAACGATGTCAGCGAACCCGCAGCACTATTTCAGAACAATCCCTGGTTGCAGCAAGCTACAGCCCCTAAAACCAGTTTTGCTCGGCGCTACCTTCTTCCAAGGCTAGACTACCTCGAACAGTTGGAACTGAGCCTGCACTTTCGCCCTCTGCGTTATTTACAGCTCCGCCCCTTTATCCGAGCCTTCCGTATTCATACGGGCTATGACTATCAGTTTTATCGAGGTGCTGGAGAATGGCAAGAAGCCGTAGAAGCCGTAGAAGCAGGGATTCAGCTTCGTTGGACTTGGAAAGAGCGTTATGTAGATTTTGGAGGATTTCGCAGCACCTCTAGCTCTCCTTATCCTATCTTTTATTTACAATACCAACAAGGTTTGAGCTTGCCAGAGTTTGGGCAGGAGCAATATCATAAGCTAGTTTTGGGGATAGATTACAACTTTAGAATCCGTCATCTAGGTGAAAGTCAACTCAGTTTACGTGCCGGGTGGGTAGACCGCCCCCTACATTACAGCCTATTATTTAATGGACAAGGCTGTTTTAGAGATATTTTAGATATTTACAATCGCAATAGTTTTCAGACGATGCGTGTAACCGAATTTATCTCCAATCAATTTGTCTATGGATTTTTGGTACATAATTTTGGTAGACTTCCTATTCAGCACTCCAAAATCAAACCCGAATTTAAACTGGCCCAAGGCATAGGCTTTGGTCAACTCTTGGAAGCAGAGCGGCATCATTCTATCACCCTTCAAACCATGGAACAAGGTTATTTTGAATCTGGGATACTTATTGATAATATTTACAGAATGGAATTTTTAGATGCAGCCTACTTAGGGCTAAATTTGGGTTGGTTTTATCGTTATGGACCTTATGCCTTAGATGGTTTTTTAAATAATTCTGCCTTCAAGCTGGATCTCAATATCAGCTTTTAGTCTACTTTGGCATCATTTTCGGCTATTTGTAAATCCAAGCCAATACTTCAAAAATTATGCTTATCGAAAAACTGCTGCAAAGAATTAGCTATGGCTTAACGCCTGAAAGTCTACAAAGGGCTAAGGAATTAGGCTATAAAGCCTATATTCAAGAACAATTATCCCCCAAGGATCAGCTAGATGAGGAATGTCAGCAACTGCTCAAAAACTGTAAGTTTCCGGTACGTTTTTCTAAAAAAGGGAAAAAAATAGAAACCACCTGGGGCTTCGAGTACCTTAATGCAGATATTCCTGAATTATGGAAACTGGCCCTGAATCGGAAAAACCTAGCAAGACCAGAACGCAATCGCCCAGGATCAGAGTTGGTACTTGCTACTTGGATTCGTGCAGTCTACTCCAAATGGCAACTCAGAGAACTGATCGTTGAGTTTTGGCACAACCACTTTAATGTAAGCATAGAAGCGCATGATGCAATTCCAATTCTACTGCCACATTACGACAGAACTGTTATTCGCCAACACAGTTTGGGCAATTTCAGGGCTTTGCTAGCTGCGGTTGCTAAACACCCCTGTATGCTTTACTATCTAGACAATGCACTGAGCAAGGCAAGTCCCGCCAATGAAAACTTTGCTAGAGAGTTGTTTGAACTGCATACCCTAGGAGCAAAGCATTATCTCAATCATTTGTACAATCGATGGAAAGAAGTTCCTGGAGCTTTAGAGGGGCAACCCCAAGGCTATATTGATGAGGATGTATATGAGGCCGCTAGAGCTTTTACGGGTTGGACGGTAGCTGATGGTCGGAATGATGATAAAGGCGGAAAGTTGCCTAACACGGGGCAATTCTACTACTTTGATGCTTGGCATGACAACTACCAAAAAAGGGTTTTGGGTACAGAATTTCCGCCCAATCAAGCACCTATGCAAGATGGGGAAAAGGTCTTGGACTTGGTGGCTTTTCATCCTGCTACGGCAAAGCACCTTTGCTATAAATTGTGTCAGCGTTTTGTAGAAGATGATCCTCCAAGTGCATTAGTAGAGCAAGCTGCCGAATTATGGCTGAAACTCAAGGAAGCTCCCGATCAAATCAAACAAGTACTGGAATTTATTTTGATGCATAAAAACTTTAAAGCCGCATTGGGAACGAAGATCAAACGCCCCCCTGAGTTGATTTTCAGTTACATTAGAGCTTTGGGAGTTGAATTTAAACCCAACGAACAGCTATTTTGGATGATGCAACAAATGGGCTATCGCTATTTTAGCTGGCCAACCCCTACGGGGCATCCCGATACTGCGGAATACTGGGTCAACTCCAATATGTTGTTGAGTCGCTGGAACATGATGAGCACTTTATTAGACAACTGGCATCAACTTCTGGAAATAGATCCTATCAATGAGCTCCCAAAAGAGGTTCGCAGTAGTAGACAAATCGCCGACTACTTCATCAACCGTTTCTTCGGTAGTGCCGAAATCCCTGAAACTCGACGGCGCATGATTCAACTACTGGCAGCAGGAGGTATTGGAGATGATCCACCTTTTGGCGAAGAACGAGATGTGGCTTATCGCCTTCAACAAATGATTGCTTTGCTTGGGATGAGTCCAGAATTTCAATACCGTTAAACGCTTGCCATTGCACTTCTCAAAACTGTTCAACTCAAGAATCAACTATGAAAAGACGAGAATTTATCATCGGATGTAGTGCAGGTATGGCTTTAACCGTACTACCTGGCATCCAGAGTTTTGCCTTCGCCCCTAATCGTATAGAAGATGCTTCTAAGGAAATCTTCATCTTTCTCTTTCTTCGAGGGGGCTTTGATGCTATGCACTTTTTAGCACCGATTAGCGATAAGCACTATATTGCTGCCCGTGGGGCCGACCTTCGTATTACAGAAAAAGAAGCCTTAATGCTCAAAAATGGGTTGGGCGGATTAGATTTTGGGTTACACCCTAATGCTGCAGCACTCAAAGAGTTGTACGACAGCAAGGATCTAGCCTTTGTTCATGCAAGTGGCCTTACACATGGCACCCGCAGCCATTTTGATGCCATGAACATTATAGAAGCTGGACTGGCAGAAAAAAAAGGAGGTACAGCAGGTTGGCTATCTCGTTATTTGGAAGTGGCTGAATTAGGAGGGGCTCTACTCCCTGCGGTGGCTAGTGGCGGAGAACTACCCAATGCACTACTTGGTAGCAATCAAGCTGCATCTATCCGAAAAGCAGCAGACTTTAAACTTCAGGCAGACCCCAGATTACAAGGCATTCTGCGCAAGCTTTACCAAGGCGAAGGCTTGCTCAACAAAACAGCACAAACTACGCTGCATAGCATCCAGCAAATTCAGGCTAAAATTCCCCGAGCGGGCAAAAAAGCCTTAGACTATCGCCCCGAACATGGGGCCGATTATCCTAATGAATGGTATATCCGGGGCTTTAGCGAATCGATGCAAAACCTAGCTCGTCTTATCAAGATAGACATCGGACTGCATATTGCCACCGTAGACTTTGGCGGATGGGATACCCATGAAAGTCAGGCTTGGAAATTCCCTCAAAAGCTCAAAGGCTTGGCTCAAACTTTGGCCGCTTTTTACAATGATATGCAGCAGTTTCACCAACGCATGACCATTGTAGTGATGAGTGAGTTTGGCCGTCGCCTCAAAGCCAACAAAAGTGGAGGTACAGACCATGGGTATGGTGGAGTAACGATGCTTTTAGGTGGAAAAGTAAAGGGTGGAACTATGTATGGTAAATGGCCAGGGCTAGCCAATGAGGAACTGGATAATCGGGTAGACTTGCAGGTAAGCACCGACTACCGACAGATCCTGGCAGAGGTATTAGATAAACAAATGGGTGTAAAAAAACAACTCTCCCAAGTCTTTCCAGGTTTCAAAAACTACACACCGCTAGGGTTTATGCCCTAAGCTAAATTTCAAAAACAGCCTTCCCTAATTTTTTTGTTCCTAAAACTGTAACGAAACGGATCTGGTTGCATTATGCCTGTGAAGATAAAACGAATGGAAACCT
>CAZOLU010000299.1:0-311 GCA_964580485.1 uncultured Saprospiraceae bacterium
TATCTGGCGATGGCCTTGGCCGAGCTGGGCAGCATCTCTGAGCGGCGTTTGTTTCAGTTACTCAGTGGTCAGCGAGGCTTACCGCCGTTCCTAACCAAAGCTTCGGGCTTAAATTCAGGCTTGATGATTGGGCAGTATACTGCTGCTTCGATTGTGAGTCAGAACAAGCAGCTTTGCACACCTGCCTCGGTAGATTCTATGGTATCTTGCAATGGGCAGGAGGATCATGTGAGTATGGCCGCTAATGCAGGGACTAAATTGTATAAGGTTGTAAAAAATCTAGAGCGTATTTTGGCGATTGAGTTTATGGC
>CAZOLU010000299.1:321-5449 GCA_964580485.1 uncultured Saprospiraceae bacterium
TGCGCGGCGGCCAAACTGGCAGTGATCTGGCAAGGGTCTTGGTGGACTATCGTAAGGAGGTGGAACCTATTGGGCAAGATCGTGTTTTTCATGAAGATCTGAATACGACCTTGGATTTTTTGAGGGCACTGGAGTTGTAAGGTAGAAGCGAGATAGCTCTTGGATGCTCTTATAAAAGTTGGAGGGTCTTTAGGCCTTGAATAGAACTTGCAAAAGCTTCTTTACTTTTGACCTCTATGTTGATCCAAGGGTATTCGGGCAGTGCTTCTAAGGCAGCGAAAAAGTGCTCGAAATCTTGATTGCCATCTGTAAAGGCTAGATGCTCGTCATGTTTACCATGATTGTCGTGTAGATGAATGTAGCTGAGTTGTTCGTTTAAGCCTTTGGCTCATTCATGGGGTGTAATCTTAGTTGAAGTAAAGCAATTGGAATGCCCTGTATCATAACAGGCTTTGAGGTAAGGGGAGTCGAGTTGAGCCAGGATGTCGTAAAGGTAGCTAGGGTCTGGCTCTTGTGTGTTTTCCAATAGCATTTTGATCTGGTAGCTTTCGGCTTTGCGAATGAGCTCAGGCCAGTAGTCGAGTTGTGCTTGGATAAAGAGCGCTCGGTGTTTGGGATGTTGGTGGGGTGGGTGGTTGGCATGAAAGACAAGGCGCTCTGCGCCAAGCGCATCCGCAATCTCAAGGCTCTGCAACATTCGATTTGTACAAACCTCTACAATCCAGGGATCTCTAGCCATAATTTGCAGATTGTAAAAGGCTCCATGCATGCTATAAACGCCTTGTAGCTTTTTAAGAACTGTTGAGGTCTTCTTGAGAAGTTGAGCTAGGGGAGCTGCTTCCAAATTTTGAGGCAAAGCAAAGGCAGAAAGCTCTACACCAATGCCTAATTAGTTAAAGCGTTCACAAACCTGCTCGCTGAAATCTAAAACAGATGCTAGAACAATAGGCTGTTGTATAGGCATATAAGGGGTTTTTTATGGTACATAGAACCAAAGGCTTTGCTGATTCAACAGCTTACTCAACTCTTTTTAACTCCCAAGTCCAAGTTCCTTTGATACTTTTAGCCTCTCCTTTTATAAAGTTGGCTCCCTCCATTTGTCCAAGATAGGTAGAGTATTGGTTGTTAAATTGAAATTTAATGTCCTTACCCTTTTGAAACCAGAAGTCATTGTTCGGGGTTCTATCACTATTATTGGTCGTCTTCATTTTGCCATTAGCCTTAAACGTAATTTGGTAGGCATCTCCATCACTATCTGAATAGTCCCATGTAGTTCCTGAGATAGATTTTTTACCACCCAGTTTGTATGCAGAGCTGCATCCACAAAGATGTACTGCCAGGATTAGTATAAAAAGCAAATATCTCATAACTGTGTTGTACAAGTTTTTACTAGAAGTCAGTAGTTTTAGCCCGACTATTTTTAAAAATATAAGCATCTGGATATTCCTCAATCAACTGATTTAGGGTCATCGTAGCTTCTAATTTGGTATAAAAAGCTCCTACATTAAGCCGATAATAAGGTTGTTCGTATTGCCAGTCTGCTTTGAGGTCGTCAAATTTTTGAGCAAATTCATTTTTGCTTTTGTTGGCGAGATATTTATCTCGAGTAACCAAGAGCTGAATGCTCCAAGCTTTGATATAGCGGTCTTCCCGAAAGTTTAATTCTTTTCGAGTATCCATCATTTGACGAATACCCCCTTCTTCTTCAATATAAATATTATCCTGTGCTAGTATGATGCTGCTAGACAGCAGGAAAAGCCAGAGTATACCCAAGATTTTCATTATTCTGAGATGATTTCTTTACCAATAATTTGTAAACTAGAAGAGGTGCCAAGTCGGTCTGCACCTGCTTGAAGGAGTTGCTCTGCAAACTCTTTTGTACGAATTCCCCCAGAGGCTTTAATTTTAACTTTACTACCTTGTGTAAATCGTTTCAAGAGTTGTACAGCTTCTACTGTTGCTCCTGTGCTATTGATCCCCGTAGAGGTTTTGACATAATCCACGCCAATTTCCACACAAAGCTCACAAGCTCTACGGATTTCTTCTTGGGTTAGTATTGCCGTTTCCAGAATCACCTTCATAATTTTGCCTTTGAGGTGAGTTGCCCGTGTAACGGAGTCAATATCATTATGTACATGCGACCACTTCCCATCTTTGATCGCAGCAATATTGATCACTACATCTACCTCATCTGCCCCATCTGTAACGGCCCGTTTTACCTCCTCTACTTTAGAAGATATTGCAGTATACCCCATTGGAAAGCCTACAACAGAAACTACCTTAACGGAGCTATCTCTCAACAAGGCTACTGCATTGGGAATATGAAAAGGAGGAATACATACTCCCACAAATTGATGCTCTATTGCCTCCTGGCAACATTGTTTGATTTGTTGATAACTAGCATCGGCTTTCAAGAGCGTGTGTTCTATATGCGCGGATAGGTTCATGGTGCGTGTTGGGTTGTTAATAGGTATAATGACTAACAGAACAGTATTGAAACCAAAAATAATAATATTTTAGAATTAAAAATTGATTCTAGTACGCTAAGTTTTGATTTTCTTATTCAGACAAAACTTATGTTTAGGGCAAAATGTTGGAAGTCAATTTATTAGTAGTGCTTTGCTTTGTAGATAATTCTGAAAGCATACTAAACATTTAAATAGCGCATTAGTCCTTCATAACGCTCCTTGAGGGAGTCTAGGTAATCTGATTCAAAGAAAGATGTTTTTATCTGATAATCAAATCGTTCTAGGGTGGCAACGATATGCTTTAGGTCCTGTTTGTTTAATTTGATGGTCACCTCTAGGCGCTCTGTACCATAAGGTGAGGAAATATAACAGCTTAAAATTTTAGCAGCTTCCGATTCTATAATTCGTGCAATCTCTGCCAAAGAATAATCTCGGGGAGCCATATCAAGAACTAAGACTCCTCCAGGATGCGTAATTGCTGTAGTTTCTGCAAAATGTTTAACAGTAGACTCCAAGGTAATTAGTCCAAGGTATTTTCCTACCTCATCCAAAACAGGTACAATGGTTAGATCTGTGTCTATAATCAGCTTCATTACATCAAACAAATGCTGTGTAGGATGTACATAACGCTGAATTAATAAAGGTTGATTTTCTTCTAAAGATAGCTCTGGGTGGATAAAGTTGAGTACCTCATCTTCTGAAAGAATACCAAGAAACTGGCCATCTTCTACTACAGGGAGATGTCTGACATGAAAGTCACTCATCCAGTTGAGTGCCTTCTCACCACTATCTTTTTTCATCAAAGGTGGTACTGCGTATGAAATTAAATTGCTAGCGAACATACTATATTGGTTATTTCTAAGTCACAGCATCTTCCTTTGATCAGTAAAGACACTGTGTCGAATTTATGTTGATCCCTATTCAAAATAGGGAAGTTTTATAAGAGGATCAAGTTTTTTTGTCTTTTGAAGTTGGTCAAAGCTATTTTTAGCATTGAAATGATGTTAATGCAAATAATAATACTAGTAAATCTATAACGTGTTTTTATGAAAAATCGTTGTTTTTTACTTTTGTTTTATCGCTGAAAGTCTAATAGTATTGTTTATACACTACATAATTAAAGCAATTTCAACCAATTACCAAGTAAACTTAATCCATTGGGGCTGAGTATAGATTCTGGGTGGAATTGAACTCCCCAAAGTGGGTATTCTTGATGTTTTAATGCCATAATTTCTCCTGTAGGAGAGTATGCCGTAGCCTGCAAGCAGTTGGGCAACTGTTCTAAAATAAGAGAATGGTAACGCATCACCTGCATGGGGTGAGGCAGTCCTTCAAAAATTCCCAAGTTGTCATGAGTGATGTTTGATGTTTTACCATGCATTGGGCGATTAGCCTTTTTTAGCTGGGCTCCAAAATATTCTCCAATAGCCTGATGCCCCAAACAAATCCCCAAAATAGGTAGCTCTTGATGGTAATGATCTAAAAGTTCCATTAAAACACCTGCATTAACAGGTCTTTTAGGTCCAGGAGATAAAACAATTGCAGTATATCCTCTTTGTTTAATGGTTTCTACTTGCAGCATATCATTACGAAAAACCTCCACCTCCGTACCCAACTGCATCAGATAGTCGTAAAGGTTGTAGGTAAAGGAATCATAGTTATCTAACAATAAAATCCGCATCAATCTTCGGGTTGAATTACAATCTCTGGTAAATTGGCTGTGTCTAAGGGCTCTGAACCCATTGAGTCTATCTTGGTAGAATCTACGGGAATCGCTAAACTATCTAAATTACTGCTATCTTTCAATACACTAGTAGAATCGTCTAAAATAAGGTCTTCATCAGAAAAGAAATCGTCAGGAAGTGGATTATCTGGTTCGGCTTCTCCCTCTTCCAGCTGTCTTAAAGCTTCAGACATATAATCTACAAATTGTTCCATATAAGGTGCAATACGTTTTAAAATGGAAGTTCCATAATCTGGAATCTGCTCAACAAAGCCATAAAAAAAAGAGGTCTTTCTTACTTGTTCAGGTTTAATAACATGCGCCGCACTGAAAAATGTAACCAAAACACTAAATAAGAAGACAAAAACTCCAGCCATTAAAATTCCCCCAATTCCCTGTGTCGCCTGATTGAGCTGCTTATTGTTGACATTTTCTTCTAATAATTTAAATACAATACGTGCTACTAACATAATCCCTACCAAGCTAATGACAAACGCCACAAAAGGAAGTAGTGTAGATTCTACCTGTAGGGTTTCTTGAATGAGTTGAGCAGTACTAGGGGTGACATACATAGATACAACTAATGCTAAAAGCAAAGAAACCAAAAAAACCACCACTCGAATAAGCCCATAGGCATATCCAAAATAAAAGCCATAGGCCGCCATGATGATAAAAATGATGTCAATCGCCATACTTATAATTGTATTAACCGTTTATATAAAGTCCTCCACCGTTCAAGTCCTATATTTTAATAGGTGTAGATACAAAGATACTAAGTTTTAGGATTAAATCAGATGGGCTAAAGAATTCAGTTGATACAGAAAAGATAAAAAGTTTTTTACCTAAAACTTGGATAAGGATAAAAAGTACTTTATCTTTGTCAAACATTACCACAAAAGTGTGGTGTTTATGTATATGGTTGCAAAAATACTAGGAT
>CAZOLU010000300.1:0-5430 GCA_964580485.1 uncultured Saprospiraceae bacterium
GGTGAGTTTTCTTCAAGAGTAGTAGAGGAAATGAAAACCTTGCGTGAGTTTTACAAAGAACATGAGCAACCTACCTTGGTGAAATCAGTTCGTTTGGTATATGAATTTGCAGCAAGTTTTGATGGATTTCATATTCAAATCTGGGAGGAGGAGAATGATATCAGTAGCCTAGAATACTACTTGGAGCTTCTGTCCAACCCCTTTAATAAATATAATCGAGAAGAAATTAAAGAACTCAACAACTATCTTAAAGCCAAACTAAACGGTGAAGATGTAGAGTTCATGGCTGAAGAAGAGGAAGAAGAACTTGAAGGAGAATAAAAATATTAGCATATTAGCTCATAAAAGGATGGCAATATCGAATATTGCTATCTTTTTTTGTATATAAAGCAAACTATTCTACTGTTCAAGCTATTCTATGAGTAGTTTCTTGCATTAGATTTTAAATGGGTTTAATAAAAAACTACTATGTTATCTTCTGCCTTTGCATATTTTTTCTCACTGATTTTGTCGGTTGTTTTAGGCGGCTTGCTTACTTTTTTTGTAAAAGTGCTCATTGCTTTTGCTTTGCTACCTTTGGTGGCTATCTTAGCCAAGAACAAACAAAAAATACATACCATTGGGAGTCCTCTGGTATTAACTATTGATTTTTTGGCAAATATCTTTTATGGTTATATGGCCAATCAAATAGGGATTTGGGTATTTACTTCTTGGAATGTACCGATTGATTGGTTTTACCCTGTTTTCATTTTGGTAGCTTTTCTCTGGTTTGATATTCAACGTCTGCGAAGAGAGCGTGCTAGACTCAAAGCTATTGATCAAAAGGAAGAAGGGTTGCGAGCCAGACTTCCAGAGGGCGTATTGCAACAACAAATGCAGAAATTCGATAAAGCAGATCTCCTTAATGATTTTAACAACTCTCGAATCACGGGTATGATTGGTAAGGCTACGGGGGTGATTATTGGTGCATTTAGATTGATTCTTGGTGCATAAAAATAAGGGGCAACCCTTTTGTGGACTGCCCCCTATTCTAAATCATCTGATTAAGACTATTGCTTCACTACTTTTTGGGTAGTTAAACGGCCATCTTCTGCTAAAATCTGTACACTATACACACCTGCTGCCCAGTTGCTTGTATTCAAGCTAAGGTTGTTTTGAGCGTTGAGTTGTGTTTGGAAAATGCTACGACCAGTCAAATCCGTTACTACAATTTGATAATCTCCCACTTGATTGAGTTGGATGCTCAACTGATTGTTGATAGGATTTGGGAAGATCTTCGCTTCCAAAGCAGCCGTAGTATTTACAGCAGTCGTTGGAGAAGACCCATCATAAGCCGCAGTCAACTCAAATAATGCTTTGATCTCTTCGGTATTAATTCCTCTTGTGTAGAGCATAACATCATCTATTTCTCCACCAAAATCAGAAGCTGAAGAACCCGTACCAATTTGTATTTGTGAAAAGCCTAGGGTGTTTGGACAGCTAAAGTTTATGGTGGTACTAGTCGCTAAGGTAGTATCTATATACAATTCAAAGTTAACATCCGCTTTAATAACAGTTACCATGTGCCAATTGTCGTCTTCGTAATTTCCAGACACCGTTTGTAGACTATGAACATCACCACAAAAAGCATTATTCCCATTACGATAATCTGCTAAAACTGATCCTTGGTCATTAAGAAATATCGTAGAGTTTTCATAATTAGTAGGCGACATTGAACTTTCTTGATGTACAAAGCTCATGATCCCACGGTCTGCATCCGTAGTATCATTAGTCTTAAACCATAGAACTACTGAAAATGAATCTGTACCCATAAAGGTAGGATCTATCGGGATTCCATAAGTCAAAGGGGTCGGGCCATTACGATCGAAGCTATAAGCACTATTCGCATTCCCAAAACGATCGCTAGTCAAAGTCGGAGCTTGAGCAGATGTATTTAGATCATAACTATTGGTGCTTGCATCATTGGCATTCCCATTAAACGGATAATAGGCAGTTAAACCATTAGCCAAATCTACTTGGGCATAACTTAATGTCGTTAGTAAAAGTGCCAGAGCGAAAAGGGTAATTTTTTTCATCATGATTGAATTTTAGAAGGTAATTTAAAATTATTCAATTTATATACGGTTTTAAAATTATTCCTACAAAGATACATCAACTCAAACATCTAAACAAACTTTGATCTACCCAACTTTTGAATAGACCTTCTGGGTTTGTGAATAGACCATTTGAGTTTGTGAAGTTGCTATGCCATAGGTAAAGACTTCTGCTTCACCTTTCCATCTACTACCCTAGTGTAGGTATTAGACAAATCTGCGCTATGCTGTTGTACGATACGCATAAGCTCTGCAGCTTCTAGCAAGGCCTCTTTTCCAGTATGGCGATAGTAGAGCAGTCCAGATAAGATTTTTTGTTTATTAAGCACTTCTTCCGCCAAAGCCTCATCGCCCGTCAAGAGAATCCGTCCCTCTGCATTTGCTTTTTGACAAACGCTATCTATATCATAGTCAGCATCTTGCCCAGCAACATAAAAAACTTCGTAGCCACTTTTGCGAAGAATATCGACCATTTCGGTAGTAACCTGTTTGTAAGAGATAAATTTAAGCATAGTTCTTTAGATTTTAAACTACTATAAAAAAGCCAGTAAACCCAACGCTTACCAGCCTTCAAATATATTATTGATACATCGATACTACATAAAGTACATAGCAGGATATTTAGCAGGATTTACCTCATGCATTAAAGCATAGATTTTTTCAAAAATATCTTCTGCCGAAGGCTTGATGAAGTAATCACCATCAGAACCATAAGCAGGGCGCACATGCGCCGCACTAATGGTTAGAGGTTCAGAATCTAGGTGATAATAAGCTTTTTGCTCTACCATCAGTTGTTGGAGGATATAAGCACTTGCTCCACCTGGCACATCTTCATCTAAAACTACCAAACGATTGGTTTTCTTAACCGACTCTACAATCAGGTGATCGACATCAAAAGGAAGTAAGGACTGCACATCAATCAACTCCACACTAATGCCAACCGCTTTGAGTTGTTGAATCGCCGCTTCAGCCACCCGAACACAAGAACCATAGGTTACCAAAGTAACATCTGTTCCAATCTGCAAGGTTTCCGGTACACCTACGGGCACCGTAAACTCCCCAACATTCTCAGGCATGGGCTCTTTGAGGCGGTAGCCATTCAAGCACTCAATAATTAGACAAGGGTCATCAGACTGGAGCATGGTATTGTAAAAACCAGCCGCTTGAGTCATATTGCGAGGCACCAATACACAAATCCCTCTTAAGGTAGAAAGGAGAAAGCCAATCTGAGAACCCGAATGCCAGATCCCCTCAAGGCGATGCCCTCTTGTGCGAATGATTACAGGAGCTTGCTGTATGGCATTAGAACGATAACGTAAGGTCGCCAAGTCGTCCGACAGTGCAGAAATCGCATAGATTAAATAATCCAAATATTGGACTTCTGCCAAGGGGCGCAGCCCCCGCATGGCCATACCAATGGCCTGCCCGATGATGGTCCACTCTCGGATACCCGTATCAAATACCCGATGTTCGCCATGCTTTTCTTGCATACCCATAAAGCCCTGATTCACATCGCCAATTTGTCCGACATCTTCGCCAAAAGCAAAGAACTTAGGATTTTTGGTCAAGTGATGGTCAAAACAGGCATTCAAGACCTCGTAGCCCGACTTGAGCGGCGCATCCTGATTATAGACGGCAGGAATCTGAGGGATATTTAAGGCAGCATTGGGCGATTCGCTATAAAGCTTGGAGATATATATATTTTTGCGCTCTGCGATGAGCTGAGTCGTGCGAGCTTCTAAAGCAGCTTTAGCAGCAGAGCTTTCGGCTCTTACAATGCGAAGTGCTTGGCGCATAGTACGCACAATATCCCGATAAATAGGATCCATCGCATTGGCTAAATCATTGCGGAGCTGAGTAAGCTCCGCTTGATGCGCTGAACTAGCAATCAAGTCATCTAGCAAAGGTACAATCTCTTTAATTAAAGCCTTGATGGGTGTAGTGAAATTTTTCCAAGCTTGCTTGATCGATGCTCTTACCTCTTTTTGAATATCCTTTTCTAGTTGATTTAGCTCGGCTTCGCTAGCCACCTTTTGTTCGATCAGCCAATTTTTTAATTGTAGGATTCCGTCCTGTTCTTTTTCCCAATTTAGGCGATCCTCATCTTTATAACGCTCATGTGAGCCTGAGGTAGAATGCCCTTGGGGCTGCGTACACTCCTCTACATGAAACAGACAAGGCGTATGGGTTTGTCGAACCTTTTCGATAGCCATTTCAAAAACTTCTCGCATTTGAATATAATCCCAGCCCTTCACCTTGTAGATGCTCACGCCCTCTCCTGCTTTATTGGGATGAAAGCCCTGTAAGATCTCTGAGATACTCCCTTTGGTGGTCTGATATTCTTTCGGAACCGAAATACCATAACCATCATCCCAAACAAATACAGCCAAAGGTACTTGCATCACCCCAGCAGCATTAAGCGTTTCCCAAAACACCCCTTCTGAGGTACTCGCATCGCCAATAGTACAGAAAGACACCTCATTCCCATTCCTAGAAAAATTTGCAGCAGCTTCCCCTAGTTCTTTAGCAGCTTCCCGATATTTCTTAGAAGCCAATGCCAAACCCAAGGAACGAGCCATCTGCCCTCCAGTCGGAGAAACATCAGCACTAACATTCTTCATCTCTGTATGGTTCAACCAATTGCCCTGCTCGTCGATCAACGGTGTAGCAAAATGCGAATTCATCTGACGACCTGCTGAAAAAGGTTCAAATTCAGGATCTGCATGTGCATAAAGCTGAGCATAAAGATTTTCAACAGTAGCCAAGCCTGTGGCAAGCATAAAGGTCTGATCACGATAATAACCCGAGCGAAAATCACCTTGTTTAAAAACCCGAGCCATGGCAACCTGAGCAAGCTCTTTACCCGCCCCAAATATCCCAAATTTAGCCTTTCCCCTCAAAACCTCCTTGCGACCACTTAAACTAGCCTCCCGACTAATACAAGCGGTTTTGAAATCCTCCAAAGCCTGCTCTAGAAATTCTTTGGAATACTTTTTTTTGTTTGACTTGACTTTTGTCACACTCATACAGTAATTTTTTGATGAACGATATATGTTTTGGCGTACAAAAATACAAAAAAACTTCGGCTTATAAAGGCTCTGAGGATAGCAATTCAAAAAAAATAAAGCTAAATTTAACTTTTGCTTGCCATCTATCCCATTTTGGCACGGCTGTTGGTACAATGAAAATGACGATAAAAAGGATAGAAAATCTTAAAAACTAAAAATTTAGTTAAAGTAATCTCTATATGTATTAATTTAATCCTTGTAAGTTTAGAAAGAGTTATTCAAAAAAACTCTTAAAACCAGTAATACCAATTGTTTCACGTGAAATAATT
>CAZOLU010000301.1:0-5410 GCA_964580485.1 uncultured Saprospiraceae bacterium
ATGCGCTAAAATTCGAAAACTTATATTCTTGCCAAAAATTGCGATATCAATATCAGACCCTTTTTTATAGTTACCCATTGCACGAGAACCAAATATAACAGCTTTCTGAATTTCCGATACTTTTTTCAGCTCATCGGTAATTAAAGCGAAACTTCTGTTATAAATGCCGAAATTATTATTGCTCATTCTTGAAAAAAGTATATAATTTTTTAAGTCGCCCTTTTTTAGGTGCTAAGATTTTAGTTTGTACCAATCCTAGGCGTTCTGCAATTTTGCTATTTACCCCTTGATGTAGTACATTATCCAGATTGGTATGTGCAGCATAAATTGCGATATCATGTTTAATTGCCTTCATCACCACACGTTCTACATAAGAACGACCATTAAAACGCTTGAGCCCTCCAAACACAATAGGGTGATGTGCTAATACTAAATTGTAGCCCAACTGAATTGCCTCATCCACTACCGTTTCAATAGCATCTAAGCAGATTAGCAGCCCCGTACAGTCCTGAGTAGCATCACCAACAATCAAGCCTGCATTATCATAACTCTCCTGCAAACTTGGGGGAGCGATACGTTCAATAAAGCTTGTAATTTCTTTAATTTTAGGCATAATCAGGTTCAAAAATTAAACAGCAAAAAGGGTAACAGTGTACTGCTACCCTTTTATATGAAGAGTTTAGGATAATTCTAATACTTCCATTTGCGGTTGCGACCGCCATCACCACTAGGACGCTCCTGCCCTTTATCTCCTTCATCTGCGATGTAAAACTCTACCCGACGGTTGATAAAGTGCTCTTGCTCACCCTTGGCAGAAGGAAGCAAATTGGCTTTTTCTCCATTGTATTTGATAATAAATCGACTGCGATCAATTTCATATTGGTTAGCAAGAAAGTCCACTGCCGCCATAGCGCGATTGTAAGACAGCATATCATTGTATTCTTCACTTGCCCGAATATCCGTATGCCCATGAGCCACTACTTTCAATTCAGGGTAAGCTTTCATGACCGTGGCAATATGCAATAACTGCTCATAAGCCTCAGGGCGCAAGTAGTACTTATCTAAATCAAAGTGAATCATAGGGAGATACCAGTCTTTCAGTGTTCCACCTCCTTTTCCACCAAGGGGATCAAAGGTTTCTGTACCAATAACTAGACGCTCACCCGTTTCTGGATCGCCCAATACTTTGACATCATCTTGTGTAAGCGGAGTAGGCACAGCAGCAATACCATCCTCATCTGTTTTATATCCAGGAGGAGAAAAAGGCTCTTTGTCCTTATGATCGGGTACACCATCTGAATCACTATCCAAGGTACGGCCTTTCGTATCTACTAAGGCATCATCTGGAGTATCTGGTTCTTGATCCAATTTATTAGGCACACCATCATTATCATCATCCTTAAACCAATCATCATCCAATTTTTCTTTAAGATCTGCTATATCAGACATCGGATAGATGAGTGGGTTGATAAACCAAAGTGGTTGAATACGCTTATCTTTTTTACCCAAATGAAATCCTAAACGAATACTAGTATAATGAGGAATGTCGATATTGGATGTAAAGTCCCCTGTTTCTGTTTTTTGCTTGGCATCAATAAAGTCATCGACAGAAATATAGCCTTGATGCTCAATCGCCAAAGAAAGACGAGGTGTAGCCAAGTACTCTAAGCTCATACCAACATTCATAAAAGGATTCAAAGACATTTTACGATCCTGGCCAAAAGTGAGAATATTTTTATTGTTCTGTTGCGCAAAACTTTCATAATCATCATCCAAAATCCCTTTGATATTATCACGCACCTCTCTACGTCCTGCAAGTGTAGTTACATCAATAGGAGTACCTGTATTATCTAAGGCAACTGTAGAGAAATCATAAGGATTGCCATTTCCATCTAGCGCATTTACTCTGGTAGTATAAGCATTCAAACCTAGCCCTAAGATAAGATTCAAACTCCACTTGTTACTCTTCTTGTGAAACTTGATATTATTTAGGTTGTATACGGTTTGTAAAGAAAGTGCATGGTATTGAGCAACTCTATAATTTGAATAAAACACCGTACCTGGAGTTTGGGCATAAACAGGTGCCGTAGGGTTGCTGGGATCAGCCACAAAAGGGTAAGCATCCTGAAAGGCATTGGATCCTGAGGCTTGATAATTTAAGCCACTAGCCTGCCCAAACATGTATTCAGCTTTTAGAGAAAATACATAACCTAGTGATTTTCGAACATGAACACTCGTTCCCCAACCAAATTGAGATTTCACATCACCACTGACTAAGAAACTACCTACACCTACACCTAGCTGCCACATATCTCGTGGTTTTCCAGGAAACTGACTTTTTCCTTCTTTCCACTCTGCATGTTGCGCTTCATACTTGTTTGAAATAAAGTTATCGTCTGTGGGAGTTACAGAAATCTGTGCCTGCTGCTCTTTTACGGAGAGTAAAACCACAAACAATACTAAAAAACCTTGGATAAGGCCTGATTTGAAAATCATAGTAAGCTTGTTTTTATATTTAATTGCTTCTTGTGATTAAAATAAATTAGTAATACTGTTTAGGTGTAGTGTAACCACAAAATTAGAGCTTTTTTAGCGTATACTCAATTTTTTGAGTGCTTTTTTGCAATTAGTTTGTGTTAAGCTTCGTTAATACCAGTTCTCATTCTATTAAAGTGCTACTTTGAGGCCCCCATTAATTTCTCCAAAGCAATGGTTAAGGCCGTTGTAGATATATTTCGAGGGTTTTTATCTACATCATAAAGTGCCTGGATTGCGCTTTGAATGGTATCTGAGGTATCTTGAAAGATGGCTTGATCTGTAAGTTCTGCCTTAGGCTGCATCAGGTAGGCAAATACCCTTGCCATACCACAATTGGCTATAAAGTCAGGTATAATAGCTATTTTCTGATCTGTTGCTTTGGCGGTAGGGCCGAAGAATACTTGATCATCTACAAAGGGGACATTCGCACCACAAGACATAACTTCTAGGCCTGCATTAATGAGGCGATTCATCTGATCTCCGGTCAGGAGCTTGGATGCAGCACCAGGGATAAAAATATCTGCGAATAGATCCCATATTTTTTCGTTGGCTTCCTCGAAAGAAAGCATATTAGGGCTGTTGAGTTTATTGCCTTTTTTGTTTAAGAACAATTTGCAGACCTCCTCATAGGACAAGCCTTCTGGCTTGATTATTCCGCCAGCGATATCGATGATTCCAACCACTTTAGCTCCTAGCTTGGCGAGATAGAAAGCCGCTGCTGCGGCTACATTTCCCCAACCTTGGATAATAGCCGTTTTACCATTCAGATCCGTATTGTGATAAATATCGTAATAATGCCAAACTGCCTTAGTAACCCCATACCCTGTAATCATATCTGCCACGGCTAATTTATCTTTGGTTTCAGGCACATAAAGCGGATCTTCGATAATCTTACTCACCCCCAAACGGAGCTGCCCCAAAGCTGCAATACGCCCCCCTATTGCAGGAGTCAAGTGCCCATTGACAATACCTTCCTGAGGATGCCAAAGTCCTAATTCCTCCGTAATAGGAATCACATCCTTCAATTCATCCACATTCAAATCACCTCCTGTACCATAATAATTCTTGAGCAAAGGGATCACCGCCTTATACCAGCGTTCTAGTACACCATTGCGACGAGGATCATTAGGGTCAAAGTTAATCCCTGATTTTGCTCCCCCAATGTCAGGCCCACAAACTGAAAACTTCACCTCCATGACCTTAGCTAATGAAATGACTTCCTCTTTATTAAGGCCTTTGCGCATACGTGTACCACCACCAGCAGCACCACCTCTTAAAGAATTGATGACTACCCATCCTTTTGCTTCCGTTTCTGGATCAGACCATTCAAAAACGATTTCAGGTTCTTTTTCTTTGTATTGTCTTAGTAAAGCTTCCATATCTTATATCTTATTATTTAATAGTTTGCTACTATTGGAACACTCCCCCCCCTTTTAAGACCTCAACACTCTATCAAACTGATATCCAACAACTTGCAAAATCAATCAAAGGATTAACTACGCCAAAGATAAGTAATTTAAAATAGAGTTTTATCCTTTTTTTTAAAATATAGCAACCCTTCCAACAATACACTGACTACCAGTATTATAGATTGACAAAATTAGTAAAAAACGGAGGCATTAAAGATTGATTTCCGTCAGTTTTTGCCTGGACATTTCTCATAAAAATTAGCCCAAATGCAGTTTTTACTTTAACTTTGTTGAGATTCCTCATAAATGCTACACACATGATTCAACTGCTTTGCACAGGACTACCCGAACTGCCAGAAGATTATCAGCCCTATCAGTATGCGGCTCATCGACTTCATCGCTTGGAGTTTGTAGAGCAGGCGCATAGCATCAAAATTGCACTGGTCACAGAAGGGGAAGATTTGAATCTTTATAAAAAATTTCGTAAGGCACTCTACCAAATGCAATACAATGCTGGCAGTCAAAACTTTGTAGACTTAGGTGGCTATAAAGGTGGAGAGGCTGGACTTGCGGAGCTTTTAGACTTTCTTTTAAAAAAAGGGATATTTTGTGTGGTAATTGGTCGAAGCAACAAACTTCCAGTAGGCTTACTCAAGGCCTATAGTCATTATCTGCAACCTATTCGTATGGCTTGGGTAAGTAGTCAAATTCATCTGGGGAGCAGAACTAACCCCTTTGTACTACATCGCCTACTTGAACAATACCCCGACTATCTTGGACAACTCAACTGCATAGGCTACCAAAGCTATTTTACAGACCCGGAAGTCCTTTCAAAACTTCGACAATATGGCTTTGAAACACAACGGTTAGGGCAATTGCAAGAACAAATACAGGACGTAGAGCCCATGCTACGGCATAGCCATAGTTTAGGATTTGACCTTTCAGCCATTGCGGCATCTCAAGCTCCTGCAAGTCGGCAGCCTAACCCCAATGGGTTTACGGCGCAGGCAGCCTGCCAAATTATGCGTTATGCGGGAATGAGCGACCAACTAAATAGCATTGGGATCTACAATTATGCTCCTTTGGAGGATCACAATGGGCAAACGGCCATGCTCTTGGCACAAATGTTTTGGTATGCCGTAGAGGGCTTTCAACAACGCTTTGGAGAAGTTCCACCACAAATGGATCAGCTCACCCGTTATGAGGTTCAGCTCCCCGTAGGACAACTGCCGGTTTCTTTTTTCAAAAGCAGTAGAAGCGAACGCTGGTGGTTTTATGTATTTGAAAAAGAGGAGTCTATGGCACTTGATCATCTTGATCCACTACGTCTAATTCCCTGTTCTTATCAGGATTATTTAATTAGTTGTGAGGGGGATGTTCCTGAACGAATTTTATTGGCCTTGGGAGGCTAATCCAAGATCGACGCTTTTAGAGCATGTTTAAATTTCTATCTACTTGTTAAA
>CAZOLU010000302.1:0-5402 GCA_964580485.1 uncultured Saprospiraceae bacterium
TTTACACTTAAATTTAATAAAAATTTGGTGTCCTAATTTTCGGGAGATGACACTGGTAGAGGCTTACTCAACCTCTTTTCACGGTTCAAAACAACACACGGCTTTGCACTACTATACTACTTTAATGTACGTATTCAAAGACCTTCCGTTCGCTTTTGTGCGGTGTTGGGAAGTAGTTTTTAAGCGGAAAGAGCAGAATGACAGTAAAATTTCCATTTATTTTTTGTATTTATTGTTTATCAATGCTTCAAAACGATTCAGAGTAGTAATTCGATTTCAAAAAATGTAAATTCAAGCCCATGCCAGAGTTCAAAAACCTAGACGCATTAGCCAATCAACTATATCACGATGGGATGCAAAAAGCCGAAATAGAATCTGAAAAAATCTTGAAGGATGCCCAAAAGAGAGCAGAAGAAATATTGGATAATGCGCAAAATGAGGCTAACGAACTTCTTTCAAAAACCAAGAAAGAAGCTGAAAAATACCGCTCATCTATAGAAAATGAAGTCCATCAGCATGCAAAACAGGCTATTGAAAACCTTAAACATCAAATTAAAGCGCTGATAGTAGCTCAAATCTTGGACAACTCAACAAAGGAGTTACTTTCAGATTCCGATTTTACAAAGGAACTCATTCTTACATCGATGGAAGGGTGGAAAGATGGACAAGATTTGGATGTAACCATCCCCAAGAAAATTGAGGAAATGAAAACGGAATTAGAGCAAAGAATCCATAAGCATTTGCCGGGTTTAATTGTAACATCCAACGAGCATATTGAAACAGGGTTCAAAATTGAGCATAAGGAAAAAGGGTATGTACTTTCCTTCACAGATCATGACTTTAAAGAGTTTTTCCAACCTTATCTATCAAAGCGAGTAAGTGAAATTCTATTTGATTTAGATCAATGAAGTACTACTACCTCATATCCTCATTACCTGTTCTGCAGCTAGATGCTACCTCAATATCGCAAGAAGAGTTGGATGGTATCATTGAGCTAATTAATCAAAACCTCACAACTGAAGACCACGCCATCAGCCAATATTTGTTGTATGAAGGGGATAATCAGAACCTGCTACACATACTCTTTCGGGAGTATCATGAATTTGAAACCCACTCTTTCAATCATCACTCATCTATTCCGATAGAGATATTAGAAAATTACAGAAGGGAATATAAAAGTTTACCTGACTACATGATAAACTATTTAAATAACCACTCTGACTCATTTTCATCCCTTTCTCTCAGAGAAATGGAAAATTTACTTAACCAGTACTTCTATGAAGCTCTTGTGAAGTTGGATTCACTATTTATAAGCACTTTCTACTTATGGAAATTTATGTTGAACCAAACAATCGCTATGCTTAATTTAAAGAACTACCCGTTTCTAAAGACTCGAAGTGAGGTAGCAGAACCCGATTTTTTACAAGTAACAACACTTCATAGTATAAGGAGCTTCGAGGATATTGCAAATCAGCTTATGCCACTAATCGAAGAAAACAACCTTGAAGCAATTGAGCGTAAAGTGAATAGTTATTACTGGGAATTTGCCGATTGCTGGCAAGAACCTTTTGCCTCAGAACAGGTATTTGCCTACATGCTAAAGCTGATTCGCCTTTACCGATGGAGGGGGCTTTCATCTGAACGCGATTCGACAAAATCGAATTTTGAGAAACTCATAAAGGAACTAAAAGAAACATCATCATCACCAAAAATGCCTGTAATATGACGAAAGGAAAAGTGAAAGGCGTGATATCAAACCTACTGCTAATCAAAGTAGATGGGCCAGCCACTCAAAACGAAATTTGTTTAGTCAATGCCGGAAAGTGGCTGAAGGCTGAGGTTATCCGTGTACAGCATGATATTGCATCTGCTCAGCTTTTTGAATCAAGTGCTAACATTCAGATTGGTGCCGAAGTACAGTTTACCGGAAAAATGCTGGAGGTGGAACTCGGCCCGGGTATTCTTTCTAAAAAATATGATGGCTTACAGAGTGATCTTGAAAAAATGAAAGGAACTTTCATCGAGATTGGTGATAGTACAGACCCTCTTGATGACCATCTACTTTATGAGTTTACTCCACTTGTAAAAGAGAATGACATAGTTAGCGCCGGCAGTTGGCTGGGTATGGTCAAAGAAAACAACATAGAGCACAAAATCATGCTGCCTTTTAGCTGGAAAGGTACTTTTAAAGTGCATTGGATAGCTGAAAAAGCAGAATATAAAATCAGAGATATCATTGCAAAAGTACAAGACAGCAAAGGTGTACAGCATGAGGTATCGATGGTTCAAAAATGGCCTGTAAAGTTGCCTTTAAGAGGCTATCAAAAAAAGCTTCGACCCGGAAAAATATTTCAAACCGGTTTACGGGTCATCGATACACTTAACCCTATGATGGAAGGGGGTACAGGATATATCCCCGGACCATTTGGAACAGGGAAAACGGTTCTTCAGCAGGCAATTGCCAAGAATAGCATAGCCGATATCCTGATTATTGTTGCATGCGGTGAACGTGCAAATGAAGTAGTGGAGATTTTCTCCGAATTTCCCAATTTGACCGACCCCATGACAGGTGGTAAATTGGACGCAAAAACTACCATTATTTGCAATACCTCTAATATGCCAGTTGCAGCACGCGAAGCTTCTGTATATGTAGGAATGACATTAGCAGAATATTATCGTTGTATGGGCCTTAAAGTACTGCTCCTTGCTGACTCTACCTCCAGGTGGGCACAAGCGCTTAGGGAAATGTCCAATCGTATGGAAGAATTACCCGGTCAAGATGCCTTTCCTGTAGAGCTTCCTGCCACCATTGCAAACTTCTACAGCAGATCAGGAATCGTCGAGTTGCTAAATGGAGAGCATGGTTCGGTAACATTCATTGGGACTATTTCTCCAGCAGGAGGAAATTTTAAAGAGCCGGTAACCGAATCCACAAGTAAAGTGGCAAGGTGCTTTTATGCTCTTTCCCAGAAACGTGCAGACTCCAAGAGGTACCCTGCCATTGACCCCCTTGCCTCTTACTCAAAGTACATTGATTATCATGAGTTTCAACAATATAGCGATGAGCATATACAAAAAGACTGGGTGCAGGAAATCAAAAAAGTAAAAGATATTTTGAGGATTGGCCTTGAGGCAAGAGACCAAATCAATATTTTAGGAGATGATGCAGTGCCCATAGACTATCATATAAATTTTTGGAAAAGTGAATTGATTGATTTTGGAATTATACAACAAAACTCGTTTGACCCCATCGATATGAGAACAGAGATGGAACGTCAAACGTACATGCTCAATTTTCTCCTTGAAATTTGTACACATCAATTCATGCTTGATGAATTCGAAGAGGTGAGAAGTCTTTTTAAGAATATCATCAACTTAGTTACACAAATGAATTTCTCGGAGTTCAAATCGGAAGCTTTCCTCAAGTATGAAAAGCAAATCCAGGAAACGCTCAACGAAAAAATAAAAAACTATGCAGACGAAGGCATTTCATAAAACTTATACCCGCATTGAGCGTATCACCAAAGCTACTTGTATCGTAAAAGCTAACGATGTAAAATACGGTGAGCTGGCATGGGTTGACGACAGACCTGCTCAAGTAATTAGTGTAATAGACGAACTTGTAACTTTACAGGTATTTGGAGGAACAGAGGGATTGTCCACTCATTCTCATGTCATTTTTACTAGCAAGCCCCCAACCTTAGTGGTAGACGATTTACTAGCAGGGCGATTCTTTAACGCTTTAGGGCAACCAATCGATAATGGTTCTCCGATTTCAGGAGAAGAAAGAGATATTAAAGGGGCTGCTGTAAACCCTGTAAAACGAGCTAAACCAGATATCCTGCTTGCAACCGGAATAGCAGGCATAGACCTTAACAATACATTGGTTACCGGACAAAAAATCCCCTTTTTTGCTAATCCTGACCAACCCTACAATCAGGTAATGGCAGATGTGGCTCTTCGGGCAGAAGCAGATAAAATTATACTCGGTGGCATGGGCCTCTCTAATGATGATTTCCTGTTTTTCAGAAACACCTTTGAAACGGCAGGAGTACTTGATAAGATTGTTTGTTTTATCAACACTTCGGAAGACCCACCCTTGGAAAGATTACTTATCCCCGATATGGCATGCACAGCAGCAGAATATTTCGCCAATGATAAAAAACAAAAAGTATTGCTCCTCCTGACCGATATGACCCTTTATGCTGATGCACTAGCCATAGTAGCCAATAAAATGGATCAAATTCCCTCTAAAGACAGTATGCCCGGATCACTCTATAGCGACCTAGCCAGTATTTATGAAAAGGCCGTACAGTTCGAACATGGAGGATCCATTACAATGATTGCTGTTACCACACTCAATGAGGGGGATATCACGCACGCTATACCAGATAATACAGGATACATTACTGAGGGTCAATTATATCTTAAACATGATTCTGACATTGGGAAGGTAATCGTAGATCCTTTTAGAAGCCTATCGAGACTCAAACAAAATGTGATTGGTAAAAAGACAAGAGAAGACCACCCTCAGGTAATGAATGCCTTGATACGACTCTATGCAGATGCCATGAATGCAAAATCTAAAAAAGAAAATGGCTTTGATCTAAATGATTATGACAAAAGGTGTCTTAACTTTTCAAAGGATTATGCTCTTAAGCTTCTAGCTGTGGATATTAATATCACAATTGATGAAATGTTGGATGTAGGGTGGGAACTACTACGGACACATTTTGAGAAGTACGAGGTTGGTATCAAGGATGAGTATTTAGACAAGTATTGGACTCCTGAAACTTAATTCATGTAAGAATGGCGCTAAAATTCCAATATAATAAAACAACCATTCAAGAGCTCAAAAAACAGCTTTCTATCCGTTATAAAGCGCTTCCTATCCTGAAAAACAAGGAAACTGCACTGAGGTTGGAAGTGAAGCAACGTCAAAAGCTTATCCAAGGAGCAACACAAGAGTACGACAGGCTCATTGAGAAAGTGATGGGGCATCCAGACTTTTGGGCCGAATTGCCAAAGGTGCTTTTCATTGAGAAACCTGAAGAAGCTCACGAATTGATTATTGGCGTGAAAGTGCCTAAAATCCAAGAAGTCAATTTTAGAGTAGCTGATTTCAGCTGGTGGAATTATCCGGCTTGGGTACCTGCCGGAATCGAGCTATTAAAGGAAGCTAAAAGACTTGATTTTAGAATTGAACTTCTAAGCAAACAATTAGCGCTTCTGGATAATGCTCGGAAGAAAACAACGCAAAAAGTAAATCTTTATGAAAAAGTGCAAATCCCCGAGATGGAACAAGCAACTATTAAAATCAAAAGATTTTTAGAAGATAAAGAGAACATTTCGAAGGCAGGACAAAAGATTATGAAGAAACGTAAAATGCAAGAAGCGTGAAA
>CAZOLU010000303.1:0-5381 GCA_964580485.1 uncultured Saprospiraceae bacterium
TGCGCCAAGATGCCCCTCATTTTCATAAACATCAAAGAGGTTAATATCTTTCAATAATTTTTTTCCTTGTTTTTTGGCAATGTTTAAAATTTGTTCGAAGTTAATATTTTTATCCACAACTAAGGCAAGATCGCGGCGCATAGAAGGGTATTTAGGCAAAGGTTGGTATTTGATCTTTTGTTTGGTCAACAATTCTAATACTCCATCCCAGTTGATTTCAGCATAAAAGACCTGATTTTTAATTCCCATTTCATAAGGAATTTCAGGGTGCACCAATCCCATAGTAGCTATAGGAGTTGGAGTTTTCCCCATACGCATGCTAAGATCCAGAGCATAGACCCAAGGGCGTTGTTGCTCTAAAATTTGTGCCTGACAGTTTCTCGCATTCAAATCAACACCAAATTTTGCCAATAGGTTCTGCACATAAGCTTTGAGAGTGTAAAAGCTAAAGGTTGATTTTTGAGGGTTTAGCCAGCTTTCTGCATAGCGTTGACCACTCATAAAAATAGCTAAATGCTGTTGCTCCTCATGCCCGTTTTCTACGCTCCGATAGGTTTTCCCAAACTCAAAGAGTTGTAGGTTGGTATTTTGATGATTTTGGTTGTGTAAAATGGTTTCTAGTCCACTAAATAACATACTAGGGCGCATCAAATTGAGTTGCTGATTGGAGGTATTGTTGATATACACCAAGCTGTTTTGAGCCAAAGGATAGAGCTTTTCATAATAATCCGCCTTACTCAAAGAGAGATTCATCATCTCATTAAACCCATTGGCCGCCAACCAGTCCGCCGCACGATTGCGAGCTTTCATAGGGTCGGGCTTAGGTGCAGCATTTATTTCATAATGCAAACTTGCAGAGGTTTCAATGCGATTGTAGCCATAAATACGCAAAATTTCCTCAATAACATCTACCTCTCGCAGTACATCGGCTTTATTTGTTGGAACAGCTACAGTAAGCCCCTGCTCATTTTCTTGTAAGACCTCCATATCGAGGACTTGTAAGATGTTTAGAATGCTATCTTTGGGTAGTTCTGCACCAATCAGTCGGCGAATATTTTGGTAGCTAAGTTGTACCTCTGCTGCTGTTAGGGGTTGAGGATAAATGTCGATCAAGTCTGAAGCGATTTCACCTCCTGCTTCCTGCAAAATGAGCAGAGCCGCACGTTTTAGCGCATAGATCGTGATATTCGGATCGGTACCCTTCTCAAAACGGGTGGCGGCATCTGTACGCAACAGATGTCGCATACTTGTACGGCGGATAGATTTGGGGTGGAAATGGGCCGATTCTAGAAAAATATTGATGGTTTCGTCTTTTACTCCAGATGCTGCCCCCCCAAATACTCCTGCAATACACATACCCTGGCTGTTGCCATCACAAATCATCAGATCTTCAGCATGCAGTGTTCTTTCCGTTTCATCCAAGGTTGTAAATTTGCTTCCATCCTCCAAGGTGCATACAATGACCTTTTGACCTGCAATTTTATCATAGTCGAAGGCGTGTAGGGGTTGCCCCAGCTCATGCAATACAAAGTTGGTGATGTCTACCACATTGTTTTTGGGCTCAAGTCCGATTGCCTGCAGTCGAGTTTTTAGCCATTCTGGAGATTCTTGGATGCGTACGCCCTTGATGCAAATTCCTGAGTAGCGTGGGCAACGTTCCTGATCGAGTACTTCTACTTCAATGGGCAGCTCAGTTGTACCCAAAGAAAAAGCGGAGACCTCAGGCTTTCGGAAACTCCCTTGCCCTTGATAATTGATTTGCAATGCTGCGGCGAGGTCAAATGCCACACCAAGATGCCCCGTAGCATCGGATCGGTTAGGGGTTAGACCAATTTCTACAACAGTATCTACTTCTACTTTTTTTCCATTGTAGCCACCAATACTATTGATATAATCGGCTATAGGCATACCAATAGGTGCATCGGGTTGAAGTACCATAATACCCGCGTGCGAGTCGCCTAGACCAATTTCGTCTTCGGCGCAGATCATACCCTCAGAAACTTCTCCTCGGATCTTCCCTTTTTTAATTTTGAAAGACTCGCCTTGGCTAGGGTAGAGGGTGCAGCCTACGGTAGCTACCACTACTTTTTGTCCTGCGGCAACATTAGGTGCTCCACAGACAATCTGAAGAGGTGCTTGAGCACCGATGTTGACGGTGGTTAGGGATAGTTTGTCGGCATTGGGGTGTTGTTCGCAAGTTTCCACCTGCCCTACTACAAGCCCTTGTAGCCCACCTGGAATGCTTTCTACCAACTCATCTCCTTCTACCTCTAAGCCAATATCGGTGAGTATTTCTAGTATAGTTGCTACTGGCAAATCGGTATGGACGTACTGTTTGAGCCAGTTGATTGATATTTTCATGTTGCAATCGCTTTTCGCTGTACCACTCAAAATGTACTGTGCTAGATAAAGTGGTTTTGATTAAGGTTTTGAATGCTCCGCAAATATAAAAAAATCTTGGATAAAAGCGAGTGTTAGTATGTATACAAAAATATACAAGTCACTTCTTATCCTGCGTCGATAGTGCAGCGAAAATTTGCATTTGCTTGGCATAGTGGGCGGTAGACTCTACCAAGGGCATCCCTTTGGGGCTAGACGCTAGACGAAAAGCCCCAAAGACTAGATGATATACCTCTTGTCTTGGGGTCTCTTAGTTTAAAAACCTAGCGATGCTTTTACTGAATACTAGAGGTTTCAGTGTTTTCTTCTTCTACTTTCCCACAGTTGCTAAAATTTAAGCTTTTGCAAAAGTCAATTAGTTTTTGTCGTCCTTCATTGCTGTATCCATGGAGGCTCATGGCACTTGCTGCCTTTGCCTCTTGTTGTGCAAGAATACTAGGACTAGCCTGGTGTTGATTGCATTCAAAGCAAATACTAACTTGTGCTTTAGCCTTTCCTTGTGCATCATAAAAAATAACACCTAAACGAGGGTGAAAGCAACGGGTCACATCACCACCATAGGTGTTTTGATCATTTAATACAGCAAGTAGATTGTTGATTTGTTCTTCGCTAAGTTCTTGTTCTTTTTTTATAGTATGGTAAAGCTCTTTTTTCTTAAAATCATAAATGTTTTCTCCCTTTTGAGGATCGTAATCATAAGCAACTACTTTGCTAAACTCAGCATTGGGGAATACCACGGCTTTGGCTTTTTTGTTTTTAGTTGAATCTCCACAGCTAGAAAGTAAGCTAAGAGCAAGTAAAAGAACACTTAGGCGTATAAAAAAGGTCATATTTTTGGGTTTTGAAGCGGTCTTGAGGCAAAATAATTAGATTTATCCGCCTTTTAATGAATTGGTTTTGAAAAGTATTACCGCATCAATAGTGTTAATTTAAAATATACGGGTGTAGCAGCTTAGAATTTGGGAGGGATTGGGTACAAAAATAAAAAGCTCTTGTAACTTTTTTATTATTTTTGATTACTAGAGTAGAAGCTTCAAAGAACATCAAAGCTAGATGTTATTTTAGATCATTAACAATTATTATCACACAACCTATTTAAATATTTGATCTTATGAAAAAGCTAATGTTTGTATTAAGTATGGCAGCTATTCTTTTTGTAGCCTGTGAAAATACTCCACAAAACCCAATTGCTGTAAAAAAAGAAACTAAGAATGGACAGTTGATCGAGTATGAGATGGATACGGTTAAGGGTGTAAAGCATGGTTTTTATAAAATTTACCATGCAGATAATAAAACCGTTTTTATGGAGTCGCACTACCAAAATGATACCCTAGAGGGTTCTGAAAAACGTTATCATGAAAATGAGCAGTTGGCTTTTGAAGCAAATTATGTAAAAGGTCTGTATGAGGGCTCCTTTAAAGAGTATTACGAAGATGGGAAAGTTTTGCAAGAAGGTATTTTCAAAGCTGGAGGGTATGAAGGTGATCTAAAGACTTATCACCCTAATGGACAGCTGAGAGAAAAAGTGGTGATGGTTAATGGATTTGAAAATGGTCCTTTTGTGCAGTATCATGAAAATGGTAAATTACTAGCCAAAGGTACGTTCAAGTATGATGGGAAAAAAGCACAAGAATACTGCCTCTTAGAACTATACAAAGAAGATGGTTCCGGGGAGCTGGATAAAAAAATGATTTGTGATGGAAAGGGAGCCTATTGTACCATCTGGAATGCAGAGGAAGGGGATGTAGAGCCCTCTTCTGATTTATGTGCAGAAATTATTGAAAAAATGAAAGCAGAGTGCAATCCAGCGCAATAAGTTGTTAAAAAGCTCTAAAATTAAGGCATTGGTTAAATAAGTAGCCAATGCCTTTCGTTTTTTGAAGCGCATAGCTTTCAAACGTTTAAAAGTTAGCGTTTTTATGCTAACTTCATTATATAAGAGCATCTTTAGATCTTTAGATTTCTATCTACTTGTTAAATTCCAGTTTTTTGCCCTGATATTGCGGCTTTTTTCGTTCAGGTAGCGCTGCCATCTTCACTCAAAAGAGCCTTATCTAAGAACAAAACCCAAGGGATTTAACTGCTTTTACCATAAGGTTAGGGACTTAAACTACTGACGATAAGTACCTAAAATTTTAAACATGCTCTAAAACCAAAATATCATGAAGCACAAAAGCAAGTTCTATCAAATTGCAGGGCTGTTGATCTTTATATTATGTACAAGCAACAGTTGTCGCTTTAAGGTAGTGAAGCATTTTTCGGATAGTGGTTCTTTGGAAATGAAGTATAAGGAACATCGAAAAACCCAGAAAAAGAATGGATATTATCGCATGTACCACGAAAATGGACAGATTGCCCTAGAAATGTTTTACAAAAATGATAAATTGCATGGTGAAGTCAAATCTTTTTATCCTAATGGGCAGATAGAAAGTTATGCCAAGGCAGAAGGTGACTTGTATGTGGGTCCTTTTCAGTACTGGTTTATCAATGGCAATTTGAAACAAGAGGGGGTGTATGTCAATGACAAGATTGAAGGCGATTTAAAAACCTACTACCCCAACGGTCAGCTCAAAGAAATCGTTTTTTTTAGCAATAGTGTTGAAAACGGTCCTTATACCTTTTATTATCAGGATGGCCAACTCAAGGAAGAAGGTCATTTTTTGAATGGGCCAATTCCCGATGGGCTAATCAAAGAGTACAATGCCGAAGGCAAGTTGCAGCGCAAGCGCAGTTGCCAAGCAGGTACTTGCGAGCTGATCTGGGAATTGGAGTCCAACAATGATTAACCTCGTAGCCTGTCTAGTGCAAGCTACAACAATAGCAGTTTGTACATGAAGCAGTTGAAGCTACTTTGGATATTTTGCAGCTTATGGAGTTGCACTACGCTTTTAAATGCACAGGTCGTTGGTGGGCGGCATGTCTACGACTTTTTAAATCTACCCAACTCGGCGCGTTTAACAGCACTTGGGGGGAGCTTGATT
>CAZOLU010000304.1:0-5345 GCA_964580485.1 uncultured Saprospiraceae bacterium
GCTAGGATCCTTTCGCTTCGCTCAGCCCCTCGTCTAGGACGAGGAGCAAAGCATCTTACAGCCTAAAATTTTCGGATTCTTTCCCGAAGGGCTCAGACTTCTTTTTTGCAAAAAAAGAGGCTGAGAGGATCGAAAATTGCCAGCAACCCAGCCCTAGCCTTTCTCCGAAGTAGTCAAAGAAGGGCTTAAGAAAACAGGCTAAATAGTTACCATTTTTTTATATATTAGTCGGATCAAATAACGATCTAAGCCAACAGCATGTTTCTCTATCTAGCCGATATAGACGCGCTGAATCTCAAATTCAGCGAAAGTACTCAACTCATTCTCAAAATCATATTAGGCCTCATCATTTTTGGTGTAGCTCTAGATATGCGTTGGGATGATTTTGCTAAAGTGTGGCGAAATCCCAGACCTATGCTTTTGGGACTGGCTACACAGCTCTTACTCTTTCCCTTCTTTACCTACCTAATGATTTTGGGTGCGGAATGGATGGAAACTCCTTTTCACCCTAGTATTGCTTTGGGGATGCTCTTGGTAGCCGCTTGTCCAGGAGGTAATATGTCCAATTTCTTCACCCATCTTGCCAAGGGGAATACTGCCCTCTCGGTAACCATGTCTGCTATTTCTACAATGGCCGCAGCTTTTATGACCCCCTTCAACTTTAGTTTTTGGGGCAACCGCCTGAATACTACCGCCGCCCAAATGGAAGTGTTGGAACTTTCCTTCCTCAACATGTTTATCGATGTAACCGTTATGCTGGCGCTGCCAATGGCTATTGGACTGTGGATGGCCTATCAATTCCCCAAAATTGCTAAACGAATACATCACCCTATGCGCTATTTTTCCGTAGGCTTTTTTCTCCTTTTAGTGGTACTTGCCTTTGCGTCCAATTTTGATAATTTTCTAACTTATATTGGGGCGGTAGCCTTAATTGTAGCTGCTCAGAATGCCTTGGCACTGGGTTCAGGTTATGGAATTGCTACTGCCTTTGGAGCAGTACCCAAAGATCGCCGTACCATTACTATTGAAGTAGGTATTCAAAACTCTGGCTTAGGACTCATCCTCTGCTTTCAGTATTTCTCCACTCTCGGAGGCATGGCTCTAATTACTGCTTGGTGGGGAATTTGGCATATCATCTCTGGCCTAACGCTTTCACTTTGGTGGGGAAGAAAAACACCTAAAGCATAACTTTAATAGGGGAAAAAACAAAGCTTAAAAGCGTCCGCAAAGTGCAATAGATTTTGTAGCTTTGCAAGCTAAAAGCTGCAAATTTTACATGACAAATAAGAAATTACCTAAAGTATCAATTGTTACCGTCGCCTTCAATTGCGAGGGTCTGATCGAAGATACGATACAGTCAGTCATTGCGCAAACCTATCCGAATATCGAGTATGTCATAATCGAAGGTAAAAGCAAGGATGGAACTTTGGATGTGGTGGAAAAGTATCGAGCGCATGTGGATATTTTGGTTTCTGAAAAGGATAAGAATCTCTATGATGCAATGAATAAGGGCATGGCCAATGCCACAGGAGATTATATCTGGTTTTTGCATGCTGGTGATATTGCTTTGGAGCCAGATACGCTGGAGAAGGCTTTTGCCAATCATAACGATGAAGACTTTGTTTATGGGAAGGTGAAGGTAGTAGATGTTGAGGGTAATGAAATCCCTTGGCATAAGCCGCACCCCAAAGCCGCAAACTTGTCTTGGCGCAGCTTCCGAAATGGGATGGTCATTTGTCATCAGGCAATGTTCCCTCACCGACGTATTTGGGAGGACTATAATTTTGAGCAATATACTTTGGTGGCAGACCTAGATTGGTCGATTCGAATTATGAAAAAAGCAAAGACTTTTAGAGATACCAATACCGTGCTTTGCTCTTTTTTGAAAGGGGGGATCTCTGCACAAAATCGCAGGGCTTCGCTTTGGGAACGTTTTTATATCTTGCGCAAGCATTTTGGACTGGCAGAAACACTCTGGGAGCATGTCTTGATTGCAGGGCAGGCTTTAAAAAGAGGTAAAATCTCCCATTAAACATGCATCATGGAACATGACAGCCAACACATGAAAAACAACAAGAAAAATATATGAAAAAAGCACTAATCACCGGTATTAACGGACAAGATGGCTCCTATTTGGCGGAGTTTTTAATAGAAAAAGGTTATGAGGTTTGGGGGATTTTGAAGCGCAACTCGGTTGCGGAAAATCAGACCTATCGCCTAAATGATATTTACGGACATCCGAATTTGAAATTGGAGTATGCCGATATGTTGGACATGGCCTCTTTGATTCGGGTCTTGCAGATGATTCAGCCTCATGAGATTTATAATTTGGCGGCTCAATCGCATGTGCGAGTAAGTTTTGATCAGCCGATTTATACGGCGGAAGCTACGGGAATGGGGACTTTGCGCTTGCTTGAAGCTGCGCGCTTGACCTGTCCAACGGCTCGTATTTATCAAGCGAGCTCTTCCGAAATGTTTGGAAACAACATCGATGAGGATGGCTTCCAAAGAGAGACGACCAAGATGACACCCGTATCCCCCTATGGTTGTGCCAAGGTCTTTTCTTACAACATTTGCAACAACTACCGCAACTCCTACAAGATGTTTATCTCCAATGGTATTTTGTTTAATCACGAATCCCCCCGTCGTGGGTCGAACTTCGTAACGAACAAAGTAGCAAAGGAATCTGTTCGTCTTAAATTGGGCTATACCGACAAGCTCGTGCTAGGAAATACACAGGCTACCCGTGATTGGGGGCATGCCAAAGACTACGTGCGGGCGATGTGGATGATCCTGCAACATGATGAGCCAGATGATTTTGTCTGCGCCACAGGGATTTCCCATTCCGTACAAGATTTGGTTGATCATGTTTTCGGTCGCCTTGGCTTGGATGTAGAGTCTCAATTGACAACTTCGGAACGCTATTTCCGTCCAGAGGAATTGCATGACCTTAAAGGAGATGCCAGCAAAGCTAAAAAGATCTTAGGTTGGGAACCCACGATCACTTTTGAGGAGATGATGGATGAAATGGTAGATTACTGGTTTGACTTTTATGAGAAGAATCCGAATGTAACCACTTAAATGATTTGAAGATTTGGTGATTAGGAGATTTGGTGATGATCAATCTGACGAAAAAAATGATTAGGAGATTTGGTGATTAAATCATGTGCCATGTGCCAAGAATCATTGAAGATCAGACCGGGATTGATTTGGGGATGAGATGATGAGGTGATTTGATGATTGTCAATCTGACGAAAAAAATGATTAGGAGATTTGGTGATTAAATCATGTGCCATATGCCAAGAATCATTGAAGATCAGACCGGGATTGATTTGGGGATGAGATGATGAGGTGATTTGATGATTGTCAATCTGACGAAAAAAAATTGATGAGGAAATTTGAAAATGACCAATTTGAAGATGAAGATCAGACCGTAGGTTAATTTGATGATGAGGTGATTTGATGATGATCAATCTGACGAAAAAAGTGATTTGATGATCTCGCTGCAAATGAGACAAGTTTTGATAATAGAATATTTAGGGCGGCAAACGGGCTATTCGTTTCATAGCTGCCCTGCTTGGGCTGCGGCATATCCTCATGCTTGTCTCTTTTGATAGAGCCATCGCATTTCGCTATGCCGCCTCTGCCCTCGCAGGGCGGCTATACCACTGCTATCCCTGCCGTGCTAACCTAGTCTTTGTTGTTGGGTTGTATGGTTTTTTGGATTTTGAGATAGGTGATTGATGATGAAGAAATAAATATAAACTTTAAAAACTCATGTGAAATATCAATTAAGAGATGCCGATATTTGAAATAGAAAAGGGGGTTACAAAGCGTATAAAGCCGACGCAATTTAGTTTAGAGAAAGACTTGCAAAAGCTAATGGAGTCCAATTTGAAAATAATTTTCAATTGTGAGTTTGTGGCGACTGAGTTCTCAACAGGCAACCTTCATTCAGGAAGAATTGATACATTAGCACTATCAGAAGACTTCAATCCAGTAATTATAGAGTATAAGAAAGTAGCTTCGTCAGAGTTGATAAATCAAAGCCTATATTATTTGCATTGGATAAAAGATCATAAGGGGGATTTTCAGATAGCTGTAAATAAGGCTCTTGGAAAAGAAATTGAAGTTGATTGGTCAGATATTAGGGTGATTTGTTTAGCACCTGAATATAAGAAGTACGATTTGCACGCAGTACAAGTAATGGGGGCAAATATTGAATTGTGGCAATATAAAATTTATGAAAATGGAATATTGAATATAGAGGAAGTTTATAGGAAAAACCCCTCGGCATCAACAACTATGATTGAAGAAAATGGGAAAAACCCAATAATGGTAGAGGCCGGTAGGAAAGCTGCAATTACAAGAAGAACAGCAAATCATACAATTGAACAGCATATAGAAAACCAGAGCGAAAGAATAATTGAATTATTCAATTTAATTAGGGAGTATATAGTTGAGTTGGATACATCCATTGAAGAAGCAGCAAAGAAACACTATATTGCCTATAAGACAAGTCAAAATTTTGTCTGCCTACAAATCTATAAAAATAAAATAAGCCTTTATCTAAAATTAAATCCAGATGACGTAAAGCCAATGCCAAAGCAGGGACGAGATATGAGAGAAATAGGGCATTTTGGAACAGGAGATTTTGAGTTAACTATAAAATCATTACAGGACTTCGAAGAAACAAGAGATTTGATTAACAAAGCACTACAAAATATTGGTGGGTAAAAGACAGTTCCAATCGCTATTCCTTAGATAGCCCAATCTTATGAGAGCTATATCTTGCTCTGTGGGTTGCGCTTGATGGGGTGATGAAGATTTCTTCTTCGTATTTCACTAAAGCATATTATTAACAACTTAAAAATAAAGAATATGACCTTACAGTTTAATACAGACAAAAACATTAAAGGCAGCGAAGCACTAGAAAGCATTGTCGCTGAAAAAGTAAATCACGAATTAAAACATTTTGCCGATCACATTACTCGAGTAGAAATCCATCTCTCTGACCAAAATGCGCATAAAGGCGGAGCCGATGATATTCAATGCAGAATTGAAGCAAGAATAGGTGGTAAGCAACCTGTAACGGTAACTGGTGCGCATTCTGAAAAAGAAAAAGCAGTGGATGATGCCTTGGATAAAATGAAGGCAAGATTACGCACCGTGATCGGAAAGATGAAGAATAAATAAAAATGTGTTTCAACCACAGAGCGCATCGTAGAGCCTAAAAAAAGTTCCTCATCTGCGCTCTGAGGTTGATGCTTTTACAGGAGATCTCTAGCTTGGCGCCGCGCTGCGGAGGGGTGATCTCGCCCTTAGGCGAAAGCAGACCTTGGGCC
>CAZOLU010000305.1:0-5338 GCA_964580485.1 uncultured Saprospiraceae bacterium
GAATATATGCCCATCATGGACACATACCTCTTTGTAGCTTTTCCGTTGCATACTCCAGACCTGCATTTTTGGAATGGTTTCTGCACCATCCCCGTCTAAGATTAGTGATTCTAGTTCTCTTAGTGTCATAGTAAAACTCCTCAAAATAATTTTTTATGGATAGAATATACCCATGAAAACCCTAAAATATTAAAAAAAAGAACATTTCAAAAAAAAAAAAGATTTAGCGGTCGATATAGATGGATCAGTCTATATCGCCGCTGTTTTATTCTATCTCAGTTCAAAACAAGCCTCCTCTTCTGCTTCTGATATTTTAGTGTCAACATATTTTTTGGTTAAACTGCTTGTATCCAGGAAACCCCTAAAAGATAAAGTACAGGATATAACAGGGGTATATGATATCTCGAATAGTTGATGTTGTGGGATAGTCTTGTCTATTCTACAAGAGATTGAAAAAAAAGACCCCCGAAGGGGAAAGGTAACAGAGCCAATTAGACTCTGTTACCTTCTAAATCAAACTTACCTATACGTGTTTCAAAAGTCTTATTAACAACTTCTATGGCTCTATATGTATCCTTAAACAGATTTATAATATCTGCTACAAGGATTACCTTATTGCCATCTTTGTTAATAGCTTTATATCCACGATCCGTGCTACCATATACCACAAAGTACTCTTCGCCTTGCTTTACAACATATACATAGGATATGTTTGTACCGCCAGATTCAAATAACAGCATATCGTTATACACAATAACATATATGTCTGTGTGGCATGGTAATGGTTTACAGAAGCATAAAAGTCTTTTGTCTGCAAGTTCATGCAGGTCTTTCAAATGCTTTCGGCTATTCAAAAACATTTCCTTGTGCAGTTCAATGTTCTTATTGCGGTCTTTACCTCTGAACTCGTTACCCCACTTAGAGGGTCTTCCGCAATATAAATCATTTGCACTAGGTTTAAATGTTCTATCTTTCCTATTAGCATTTGTTATTCTTTTTAGCATGTTATACTTCTCTTCCATGTTATACCTCGCTTTCATATTATACCTCGCTTTTTAGATTTTGTGGATAGTATATATCCAGAAAGACCCTAGAAAAAAAGAGCCCCATAAAGGGACTCATAATGTTTACCACAGGACTTTACCTGTGTCTGGGTCTATATCTGCCAGTACTCGACCGTTAAGATCGATAACACAGGACTGTGTATGGAACTTATCATCTTTGATTCTGATAAGTGCCGATACATCCAGTGCGTGATATTTTTCTCTGGGTATTTTGAAGTGTTCAAATCCAGAGTCTTGGTCATAGTACATGGCAAACAAGTTATCTTTGTCTGCATTGTACACAATGGTGTGATCTTTCTTCAGGACAAAGACGAATGAGTCTGGATACCAAGTTTTAGGATCAGCTCGGTATACCAGATTACCTTCAAGGTTATAGATAGAACCACCGACATGAAAGTGACCACAATCAATCGGGATAAGTGTTCTAATATCAGCCTTAGTGATATTATCAATAACCTTATCGATAGTAACCTTAGTGCCGTCTTTATACAAACCGTGCAACTTTGTGCCGGTTTTGTCGTAAATCGTAATGATCTTGTTCAACCCTGCATGAAATATCTGATAGACATATTTATATTCACTCATATCAAATTCCTTATAAATTAAATTGTAAATGTTACAAGAACATTCCAATAAAACCCTAAAAAAAGAACCCCCATAACGGGGGTTTATATATCATTCATTAAGATCATAATAATCAATACATTCTCCATCCAAGTTATATTCATACAAATACTTTGATGTTAATACAGCGAAGGTTCTATCTGGTTCGATCTCAATAAGTTTTCGGACCTTGTAATTATCTATATCGGCCCTATCAATAGAAGGCACTGGCATACCATGCAACGTCATAGCTTTCAGACGTGTTATACCATCTGTATTATAAACAATTACAAAATCACCATCTAGATCGATAATAAATACAAAGTCAGTAGGTTCCCATAGTATGTTTTCCATATCAAACTCCTCATAAAATAAAATTGTGAATGCTGTTAAAACATTCCAATAAAACCCTAAAAAAATAGCGAGAATAATTATATATTTGTAATATACATATTCTCGCAATCTAGTGTATCGTGAAAACTATTCGGACTCTTCGATGTCTTTAAGTATCTGAATAGTTTCTCTGATGTTGGATGGCAGTAAAGTTGACTGCAATGTTTGCTTTACTGCGTTAGAAACTTTGGATGGTTGTTCCATCTTATTGAGCTCTTCCATAATACCCTCCTATGAAAGTTTTGGATAAGATATATCCAGAAAAACCCTAAAATATTAAAAAATAGTAGGATACTAAGATAACTCGAATAGTAAACTAGGTTGGCTAGTTCTATCTTTCTTGCTTAAGTATATTGTTTAGTATTTGACCAGCATTTTCTTCATAATTTAAATAGTTGACATTTTTTTGAGGTATTTTTTAGTGGTTTTATTGAGTCGCTAAAAAAAAAAGGAAATTGTGGCCGGCTATACCAGACTAGCCTAGACATATTGACTAGATCGTACTATATTATTCTAGATTACATGTTATTCTAGATTACATGTTATTCTAGCCTACTAGCTTGGCTAGATCATAACATTTATTCTAGTTTATTTCAAAGTAAAGTAATATAGAACATATTAACAGGCTAGATCATAACATGTTTTATTACACTGTTTTGAGGTAGGTGAGATTATATAATCAGTTTTCTGGTTAGGTTTGAAAGTAAAGTAATACTGATTAACATACCAGATAAGATTATTACTTACTTTTGAAATATGTGGGAGACTAAATATTCTTTCTTTTTCTGAAAAAAGAATAGTGATACTGATTAGATTTAAGAAACCAGATAGGCTAGAATACTAGATAAGATATTCTTTTACTTCTACAAATGTCCAGAATACTGATTATAATCGAAAGACTGGATAATCTAGAATACTAGATAAGATAATTACACACTACCACAAATAAAAATAGAATACTGATTATACTAGCCAAACAAGTAAACTAGAATAACTAGTAGGCTAGCCAATATGTTTATGCGAACCAAACTGGTATGCGAACCAAACTGGTATGCGAACCAAGATGGGGTGGCTTAAGGCTACCTATGCCCGGACTATTCTTCTCTTGAACTACACCTCTTATTCTCTTCTTCTTTAGCATACTAAAAAAATAACCCCACACACCTGTTAGGGCATGTATGGTTATAATACTAGTCTTCGAAGAATAGGAATTCAATTATGTTCCTGTTATCATTGAATTCTATTGTTCTGCCGCTTTCACGGCAAACTATATAAGTTTTGAAAAAATATAACACACACAAAATAAAAAAGAATAAACATACTCTTATATTATAAAAAACATATCAAAATTAGCTGTGATGTCAAAAACAGGAAGGGGGTATCAATTTTGGACGTTGACACCATAGAGAAACATGCAACAACATAACATTCTTGCATATCTCTCTATGATGCCAACCCTGCTGGCGTTAAAGACCAACAGGATCGACTTTAGCTGCTTCACCACAGCATTACTTCGGAAGCTATCATAGTAGCTCCCACAATAAAGCGGACGACCCGCCCAAAGGCTACTTAAGTCAAGTAACTTTTTCACCTTTGAAGTTGAAGCGTCCGAGTTTTGTGACGAACTGAAATTCGCCACTATCATGGATCACTTCTAGTCCTGCGATAAACTCACAGGACTCAAAATGTGGATGCCGCCGGGATTTTTCCCCACGGGCATCCAATAAGCGGGTGCGTCCACCCAAAGTTTTGGAGTACTGCACGAAGTACTCCTCTTTATATTTCACTACCACAGCTTGTGGTAGTGAAATAAACGGCCACACGATCTGGTGAGGCACTTCTGCCAAACCTTCCTGCGTGGCCTCATTGAAGAATATCTTCATAAATGCGAATGAAGATATCCTTTCTTTTACTAATCTTTGGTTGAACATATAGTTCACCAAAGATTTATTCAATGAGGCCCGTGCTGCCTCATCTTCTATGATGTCCACCCTATTGGCCTTTAACGCCAATAAGCCGGACTTTAGACGCTCGGTGGCAGCGTCTTTCTTGAAGCTGTCATTGCCAGCTCCACGCATCTCAGAGGCGTAGTCAATGTAGAGCTTATTCAGCTCTGACATTGCTATGCTTGGGAGCCCGCATTTTGCTCCCTTTTCCCCGCCAGTGATCCCACCAGCGGGGTTTTCTTTTATGCCAATGAGACAGTCAAGTGCCCTGGCTTGCCAGGACTTCACTTTCCTGTCCCTGAGTTCTACGAATTCATTGTTAATGAATTCGTAGAACTCTTTGAACGATTCGGCAGGACCCCAGTATGTCTTGCCTTCCTCGTTCTTTATTAACACTTTACCCTTCAGCACTTCTGCCTCTGGGGACAGAATAGGTAAAATGTTATTTTCAACGAGCCATTTTTCCAGGCTCGATAAAATGACTAACCCCCCCTCGTGTTTGAGGGAATCGATAGCCTTGTTTAAGGCTATGATTATAGGGGTGGCAATACGGATGTATTCCTCCCCTATAAGGCCGGCTTCGGAAATTATGGACAGTAATGTATCATACTGCCCAATAGCAGCATTTCCTTTAAATGCTGCTATGATTTCCTGTGCCACAGTAGGCTTCGGACCCTCTGTGGCATTTTTGATTTTAGGTGTACGTACTGGATCGTACACCTTGTTAATGACAACACCAGGCCAGATTGAGATGGCATCGCCATCGAAATCTGCATCTAGCCTGGTGGCGTCCATATTAGGTATGCCGATTTCGTTATCAGCATACCCTTCCCTTGGCCGCACGGCCAAAATTACCCCAGTGTGGGTTACTGGGGGACGGAAGCCCGTCACCTTAAACCCATCACCGGGGATTAAGCCTTCAGCGATCAGGTCTATACCTGTGTCGCTGATAGCCTCTTTCATCCTGTCCAGGTACAGGATCTGGAACCATTTCGGTTCCCTGGTGAGGCCCACCAGTTCCTCTCTATTAGAGAGGAATTTGAACGTGGCATCAGGGAGCCAGCCATGCTCCCTGTACTCTGAAATAACCCACTGTGCGTACAGCCACGAGTACGTCAGCGGGGACACATAACTCCAAGTCCGGCTCAGACTTGGAGTAATCGCAAAAGACCCACCCAACGGCAGGCGAGCCTTAGCCAGTTTCCCGGCCTGAAGGCTCTTTAACATTTCCGCACTTAACTGGGGGTGCGGTATCCCCAAACTAAGTAACGCCTGGACGTTACTTAGCTCTCCCGGCTCAGTCTCAGCCGGGATCTTCGTTTTCAACTTCTC
>CAZOLU010000306.1:0-5334 GCA_964580485.1 uncultured Saprospiraceae bacterium
TAGTCACTGCATAGATTTTGTCCCCAAATATACATATTTTCGTGCAGTTTAACAAGAAAATATAGGCGTATTTTTCTGATAATCAATCAAATAAGATGTTTTCAGCAGACCCTAGTTGGAAAGAGGATAAAAATGGAACCAATGAGAGTGGTTTTGATGCAAAAGCTGCTGGTTATTTGATGCCTAAATCTGAATTTGGAATCGCTAGCGAGGGGGCTTATACAGGTTATTGGATGAGTGCAGATGCCGATGATACGAATGCTTATCTCTTTACTATTCGTTCTAATAATAAGCAAAGCAAATTTATTGGAAAAAGTAATAAATCTAATGCTTATGCCTGTCGTTGTATTAAGAAATAAGTTTGGAAGTAGCGAATAAGAAACCAAAAAGCCACAGACAAAACAGACTGTGGCTTTTAAGTATCGTTAAAATAGAATCTTATCTTTTCTTACGCTCTAGCATAATAGGCTGAGGCAATTTCATACCATTTGGATTCTTTCGGAGCATTTGCAGAAACTCACGCACGGCGGTAAAAGAGATGATTTTATCGGTAAAATAAAGCATCGCTTCTTTGATCTCCTTTTCGCTGGCTTCGAGATGGGTAAGGATATTCATCAGGTGCATTTTCATGTGTCCTTTTTGAATACCAGTTGTCACCAAAGATTTGACGGCTGCGAAATTTTGCGCTAAACCCGTAGCAGCGATAATTTTCATTAATTCTTCTGCTTTGGGTTGCCCGAGCATCTCCAAAGAGCGTTTGGCTAGGGGGTGCAAAGCGGTGAGTCCACCTACGGTACCAATCGCCAAAGGAATATCCATCCAGAATTTGAAAATCCCGTCTTTTACTTCTGCATAAGAAAGCGATCGATACTGACCGTCACGAGCAGCATAAGCATGTCCGCAAGCCTCTACGGCACGGAAATCATTCCCCGTAGCAATGACTACGGCATCAATTCCGTTGAAAATACCTTTGTTGTGTGTGGTTGCACGATAGGTGTCGATATAAGCGATGCGCAAGGCCTTTTCAAATTTGTAGGCAAAGGTCTCTGCATCCATTTCTCCGCCGCAGAAATCGCCAAGTTCTTCTACTTTACATTCTACGGTGGTGCGAACTAAACACTCTGGCGTATAGTTGGAAAGGATGGCCATGATGATGGTAACGTCCTGTTCTTTGGGGCTTAGCTCTTTTTGCTGCCCCATAAAGTGGCGTAGGGTGCGTGCCGACTCCTCTAGACAAGAGTTGATAAAGTTGGCTCCCATAGAATCGCAGGTCTCGAAGGTCATTTGCAATTGGTAGTAATTATCTTCCAAATGCGTCATATCGATCAAGTTGATATCCAAAATACCTCCCCCCCGTTTATTCATATTGCAGGTGATGTGGGCAGTTTCGGCATGAATAGCTTTGCGCAATTTGGGCATCAAAGCTTCTAGCTTCTTAGGAGAACCTTGAAACTCGAAGTGTACCTGACCAATTTTCTTGGTGGCGATGACTTCTGCTTTGAATCCACCTCGATTGAGCCAGAATTTTGCAGCACTAGAAGCGGCCGCTACTACGGAGCTTTCTTCAATCACCATAGGTACACAATAGACCTCATCGTTGATCATCATATTGGGTACTACCCCATAAGGCATATAATAGTTGCTGATGGTATTTTCGCTGAATTGATCGAAAATCTTTTGCTTTTGAGGGTCTCCGTACCAAAAGCTTTTGAGTTCACGAGCTACTTCTTCAGGGTTTTTGAAAAAGTTTTCGGCTAACCAACGTAGTTTTCCTCTTTTTGAGAGTTTAGAAAATCCTGATACAATTTTAGGATTTTTCATAGGCATTTTATTTTAGCTTAGTTATCAAGATGACCTCTATTGGGCCATGCAAAGATACGTTATTATATTTTTATTCTCAAAAACTGCTCTGCGACCCGATATCCTTTGATTTGTAGCTCTACAAAGCGGTATAAATCCTCATAGCTACCTCTTGCATGTTTGAGGAAAGCAGAAGCCTGACCATAGATGGCAGGTGCATTTGATTTTTCTACCAAATAATAACCATCGAGAAAGTTGCGCAGGCCTCCTGATATAATAAGTTGTTTGCAAAGAGCTTTTTCTCCTAATTCATTGAGCAATTGGTTGCTGAGCTTGACCATTTCTTCGGCACTGTGCCCGATTTTGGTGAGGGGTTCGAAGGTTTCTAACAGGGTTGGGTCGCTGCGCAGCAGCTCCAAGAGTGCAAAGTTCGTGCCGCCGCTTGCGGCGAAGTCGATCGCTTGAATCGGCAACTGCATCAAAGCCTTTAGGCTAGCAGGGCCCATGCCTTGTCCAACCTCTTTGACAATGATGTTGAGTTCTGGCATGGCATCAATCAAGCGTTGGATGGTTTCAAGAGGAGGGTGCTCAAAGCGATCGCCCTCGGGCTGAAGCCATTCTTGCATGGGATTAACGTGCACAATCAAACCATCGGCTTGCAGTTTGTCGATCAAGTTGCCAATTAAATGCAGTTGCTGATTATTGAAAAGCTGCTCAATTTGAGCGATTCCCAAATTGGCATAGAGTGGTAAATCATCCCCAATAATAGGACGTACCGCAAAGTCTCCTAGATAGGTATTGTCTGAGAGTAAAGAGCGACAGCTGCCCAGCCCCATTCCAAATCCAAAGTCTTTAGCGACTCTTGCTAGGTTGTGGTTGATGGTGCGTGCCCATTCGGTACCACCAGTCATGCTCGATACCCAAAGGGGGGCCGATAGGGTTTTACCCAGAAACGCAAATTTTTTATCTAGCTGAGCTTGTGGGTGTGCTGCGAGTATAGGCTCATAACTAAAGCGAGGGTCCAACTGCATTTGCTGCACCTGAGATTTGAAAGCCAACTCAATGTGGTCTTGTTTGCGTGAAGCCGCAGTTTTATCGTGATCTATAAACACTTGATGGTTTTGTTTTTCTTTCGCAAGGTCATTTTCTGACAGTAGCATAAGCTCGCAAATTTAGAGTTTTTGTTGTATCTTTGAAAAAAACAGTAGGGCTTTAACGCCTTTTTTTAGATTTTACTAGCAAATCTATATGTTGGGACATTTTTGTTAAAAATAAAATGCGACCAAGTTGGGTCGAAAATCACTTGATCGCATGAAATCAACAACTGTTTGCGAACCTAACATATTATAGAAAAGTAATGTTTAATCATCTGCCTTAATTTTTGCAAACAAATTAAACAATGTCATATCTCGCTCGATTCAACCAACTTGCTGATGAGCTTAGGAATCACCCCAAGGTTCGATTGTTGACCTATGCTAGTTTTGCCCCAGTGAAAGCTTCTCAGATAGAACGAGTAGAGCAAAGTTTGGGCTATGCCTTGGATCGTCGGATTACGGATTTTTTTAAAGAGACGAATGGGTTGCAGTTGCGTTGGATCTTTGAAAATAATGAGGAACTAGATGAACAGCTTCATCAGTGGAAAAATAAGGCGCAGCATTGGGGCTATGCAACAGATAGTTTTCGGGCAGAAGATGGGGCTATTTTTATTTTGCCTTTCGAGCAGGTGTTTGCTGCAACTCTTGACTATGGGTTGGATCTGATGAGTGGAGAGGAGGATCTTGAGTTTATGGGAAAGTCAATGGATCTGCTTAGTTTTTATGAGCAAATTCGGCCTTTGGATAATTTTTCCTCTTATTGCAATATGGCTTTTTATATGAATGGAAGTAGCTATCCACCTTTGCTGATGGGCGATGAGCAACGTAGCAACTATACCGATTCTCGATTGACGGATTTTGAATCTTATCTAGAGTTTTTGTTGGCTACAAAAGGGTTGTGCCGCAAGCGGAAGTCCTTCTATGGGCAGTATCAAGGGCATGAGCTTCCCTTTTTGGAAACGGATGAGGGCTATTGGATCAACTCAAGAGATCGTACTTCCTTAGATGGGTTGGCTTTTGAGGAGGAGTTTCCCTTGGCGAATCAGCCTGGAGCTCCAACTTTAGGGATTAAAAGCAAGGAGATGCAGGCTGCTGCTTTTGCCAAGCCGCCTTTGGCGGCGGCGGAGTTGCAAGCCATGTTGCACAAGCATGGCGAGTTTTTGGCCTCTGGTGGGGCAGGGGGGAGCTGGCAATTGTTGATGATTAACGGGCAGGTTTTTGGCACCTACAAAAGTAGTGTGCAAACCCAAGGGCAACAAGCCATTTTTGATATGTTGCATTTGGATCAAACCTTAGATTTGGAAGAGTTGCAGTTGCCTTATTCGAGTTGGTGTGGGGCTTGGTTGAAATATCAAAACTTTAGTGATGGGGATTTAGAGGGAAGCTTGTTTGTAGATGCAATGCTGGAAAAAAGTATTTTTGCGGATGCGAATTTAAGGGGCGTTGATTTTTCTAGGGCCTGTCTTAAAGGGGCTAGCTTTATGAATGCCAACCTGAGTGGAGCTGATTTTGAAAATTGTGATCTGCGAGATGTGGATTTTCGGGGAGCGAACCTAGAAGGGGCTCGATTTCCGGGAGCTAGGTTGGAGAATATTCGCCGCTAGCGTTGGGCTTTTGCCCAAGTTTGTAGTTCTTTTATAGACTTTTGCATCAATGCTTTGAAAGTTTCTAAGTCGGTTTGCATAACTTTAAGTAGCAGCTGCTGGTAAATATTTTCCAACTGGGTATTATCTAGCGTTTTATTATTTTGGAGTTGAACTTCTAATTCTAAAACTTTCTTAAACAGCATCAATACTTTCAAATAGGTGGCCAAATTGTGTTTGGTGGCATAATTATCTCCACTAAGTGCAACCATCTCTGCTAGGTCTTAGGTATTGGATATTGCATAGCTAATGTGTTTGATGCCAGGAGCAGATAGATGTCGAAGCATTTCATTACTGCTCATAATATCAATGGCAAGTTCTGGGGTCATTCGGAGGTTTTGACTTACATATTCTGCAATGGAATCAAAGCCAAGTTGAGCCGACTTTTGTTCAAGGGTGGAAAAGTCTCTTTCATTGGTCATTTTGCAGGCTTCTATATTGGCAGCAGCAGCTTCTAGCAATTTGATATACTCCTGTTGCTCATCCTGTCTGTTTTGGGATTCTGAAAAATAAATTCCTGAAAACACCCCAATATAAGCACCTACAATTGAAATAAAGAGATTGGTGAATACAGTATTTTTATTAAAAAGCTGACGTATTTTTGGAATAAGTGTAAGGCGCGCAAGGGTGGCAGCAAAAATAATGGGCAGTAGAATGTATATTTGGGTCATATTAAGCTGGTTTTGAATGTCAAAACGATTTTTTTTGAAAGGGAGTTCGATATTGACGTGTCAAATTTCAAAAGAGCTTCAAGAAAACTTGGATTAAAATACAACTAAATACAACAATTATGAATC
>CAZOLU010000307.1:0-5318 GCA_964580485.1 uncultured Saprospiraceae bacterium
CCGCCACTGCCAACTCGAAAAAATTGCTAGCACCAATCATAGCCGCAGGGGCACAAACCTGATGCTTGAGCTTTAGAAAACGACCCATAAACCAAGTGATAAAGAAAATGAAATAGGTTTGGATCGTCAATGGGATCGCAATCAGCAGAATATGAAGTGGATTGTTGATGATTTTATCTCCTTGGAAAGCAAAAAGCAAAACCAAGGTCAAGAGTAAAGCTGTGATGGAGATAGGCTTTAGTTTAGCCATAAAGACATCTTTAAACCAGTCTTCTCCTTTTTGAGCCATCAAATATCGATTACTGAGGTAGCCTGCCACCAACGGAATCACCACAAAAATCACAACAGAAGCAATCAAGGTATCATAGGGGATGCCAATCTGATCGGCCTGATGGAAAATCGAATCGATCTCAAAAAGGTGGAAAAGTAAGCCGACTATTGGGATGAAAGCCAAAAGTAGAATCAAATCATTGACCGAAACTTGAACCAAAGTGTAGTTCGCATCTCCTTTCACCAAATAAGACCAAACAAAAACCATCGCCGTACAAGGTGCCGTCCCTAGTAAAATCGCTCCAGCAAGGTACTGCGCTGCATCATCAGGACTCAGCCAAGCTTGGTAGATCTGACTAAAAAACAGCCAAGCAAAAAAGGCCATACTAAAGGGCTTGATGAGCCAATTGACAATCACCGTCAGGCTTAGTCCTTTGTAGTTTTTGGAGAAATTACGAACAGAACTAAAGTCAATTTGCACCATCATGGGGTAGATCATCAACCAAACCAAAATGGCCACAGGAATATTGACTTTGGCAATTTCCCAACTGCTGATAACCGCAATGCTATCTCCTAAAAGACTACCAAGGGCGATCCCAATGATAATACAAAGTGCAACCCAAAGACTGAGGTATTTTTCGAAGGTTCCCATATTCTACTTTTCTATTTTTACCAGAACTTAGTAGCTCTTGCTTGATTTTATGGCTTAACAACAGCCTCCACCAGGTGTACAGCCCCCCTTTTGCAAATCGGATAGCTTTACCCTTGGTTTCTGCACAGGAATGCCACAATTTTCTTTAGCTAAGCAGTCTGTTAGGGTGCTGACCAACTGAAAGTTTTTACCATTGAAGTCGATCCCATATTTTTCGATGCTGTTGCCTTGATATTCCACCTCAATTTCAGCATCCTGCAAATTTAGTTTTTCTTCTGAAAGTTGAATAATACTAAGCAATTTCTCTGCCTTTAGGCGATGATTATCATCTTCTTCAGTAGCCTGCCAAAGCTGAAAACTTACTTTCGTCTCTTTGCGAATCGTCCCTCCACAATCAATAAAGTTTTTTTCAATCTGCCCTACTTCGGTTACATGAAAATGTGCAGGTACCATAGTTCCGTCAGGTAATGCAATCTGAAGTTGATCTAAATCTTTGAGCTGCTCTTTAAATGTGCTTAATTTCATGAGAATGGTTGATTTTAAGATGCTTAATCGTAATATTGCGATATTTGATGCTAAATTTTTTAGCAACAACTGTTGCCCGCTTTCAATTGCTTGAAAAAGTCGGTAAATTGAGTTTCTACGAACTTCCAGTGCTCTTTATCAATGCAATAGCAAACAGAGGTTCCTTCTATACTGCCTTTAATTAACCCTACTTTTTTCAATGCTTTAAGGTGCTGAGATACGGTAGATTGTGCTAATGGGAGTTGCTCAACAATATCTCCACAAAAACAAGCATCTTCTTTTAACAAGAATTTCAGAATGGCGATACGGGCTGGGTGACCAAGAGCTTTAGCCAAGGCTGCCAATTCTAAAATATCTATTGAAAATGTCTCTTTTTTGGTACTTCCCATAATTGTATGTAATTACTGATCGTAAAAATACGATTAAGTTTGTACTTATCAAATTTTGAGAATTAGTTTTTCAAACTTATTAATCCTCTCATAAGTTTGTACCTTTGCAATAGCATGATAGAACTCAAAGAAATCCGAAAGTCCTATAGCTTGGGTACTAATAAATTAGAGGTACTCAAAGGAATCAATCTGAGGATTGAAAAGGGAGAATTTATCTCTATTATGGGCTCTTCGGGCTCTGGAAAATCTACCTTGCTCAATATTTTGGGTATTTTGGATGAGTACGATGCTGGAGAATATCTTTTAGATGAGGTGTTAATCAAAAATCTCAGTCAAAAAACAGCCGCTCAATATCGCAATCGCTTTTTGGGCTTTGTTTTTCAACAATTTAACCTCCTCCCCTTCAAGACCGCTGCAGAAAATGTAGCCCTTCCTCTTTATTACCAAAAAGTCAATCGCAAAGAACGAAATGAAAAAGCGATTGAATACCTCGACAAGGTCGGGCTAAAGCCCTGGGCCAATCACCACCCCAACGAACTTTCGGGTGGCCAACAACAACGCGTTGCCATTGCAAGAGCCCTGATCAGTCAACCCAAAGTGATTCTGGCCGACGAACCTACTGGTGCCTTGGATAGCCAAACTTCCTATGAAGTGATGGATTTATTTCAAAAGCTACATGAGGAAGGTATGACCATCATTATTGTTACCCACGAAAATGATATTGCTGAAAAAACAGAACGCATCATTCGACTCAAAGACGGACAAATAGTCAAAGAAAGTTAAACTTGTTATGTACGATTTTATTCTAAAAAATGCTAAGGTTTACACAGGACGCAAAGAAGCAGCTCTGGAGACCGATATTGCTATTGAAAATAGTATTATTGCCAAGATTCAAAAAGCTATTCCCGAAACAGAAGGCAAAAAAGTAATAGACCTCAAGGGCCTGATTTTAACGCCTGGGTTTATAGATCCTCATGCTTCTACGGGTTTTGGGTATTTTTTCCCAAATGCGGCCGACCATAAATTATATCAAGGGATTACAACTGAAATTTTTGGAAACTGTGGCACTTCTCCTGCTCCGATTGGGGAGGGCTTAGTTTCAACTATGGAGCGTTTGTCAAATCAGATAGGGTTTCCTTTTGAGTGGAGAACGACTGTGGAATATTTTGATAAAATTCAGAACAAAATTCAATTTAATATTGCCACTTTGGTTGGACATAGTACCTTGCGTGGAGGTTATTTAGAGGATTGGCATGAGGTGAAAGAAGATGATTTGAAACGCATGGAAAAGGCTTTGGCTCAGGCAATGGAAGAAGGGGCTTTGGGCATGTCTACGGGCTTGATTTATTCTCCTGGTTGTTTTGCCAAAACCGAAGAAATCGTAGCTTTAGCTAAAGTCATGACAAAGTACGGTGGTTTGTATGCATCTCATCTACGTTCTGAACGGGAAGAATTAAATAAAGCAGTAGATGAAGCATTGGAAATTGGGGAAAAAGCCAATTGCCGGGTTTTGATTAGTCATCTCAAAGCAGCAGAACAACCCAACTGGGGAAAAATTGAAGGGGTGATTAAAAAATTAGAAGCTTATAATGCTACTCATGAACAAAAAGCTTGGGTGGATGTCTACCCTTACACCGCAGTCTCTACCAAACTAAGAGCCTTTATCCCCAAAGAATTTTTGGCGGATGGAACGGCTGCTTTGGCAGGGAAACTAGAAGCTGAGGGTGCTCGTCAACAAATTGCAGATTGGATCGAGTTTAAGCAATATGATCTGGAACAAATGCTGATCATTTCTAATGAAAAGAATGATAGTTTTATCAACAAATCGGTAGTAGCAATTGCCCAAGAAAACAACTGGACTTTAGCGGATGCTATTGTGGAAGTGCTTTTGGCGGATACGGATAGTTGGATTGTCTACCACTGCATCAATCAGGAGGATATGGATCATGCGATCTTATGGTCAGAAGCTATGATTTGTACCGACTCTTGGAGCTACCCGATCAATGCGCCTAAGATTTTGGGTCGGCCTCATCCCCGTTCCTATGGGGCCTTTACGCAGTATTTAGAGGATTATGTAATTAAGAGACCTTTACTTTCGATAGAAGAAGCAATTTATAAGGTAACGCATCTTCCGGCTTCTGTATTCAACTTAGAAAAAAGGGGCTTGATTGAGGAAGGCTATTATGCAGATTTAGTGGCTTTTGACTGGGATAAAATTAAAGCCAATGCTACTTATTTAGATCCTATGCAACTTTCGGAAGGGGTGGAGCATTTGTGGGTGAATGGAAAGCTAACGATTCATCATCAAAAAAATCAGAACCAGCAAGCTGGTAAAGTCTTAACACTTACTCAACATGCAGCAACCATTGACTGATATTCAGATGCGATTGGCCCAAGAAGCCGACTATGCCAAAATTGCTGAGATTTACAACATTCACATTGGAATTGGTAAAAGCTCAATGGAAGAAAGCCTCAAAACAGCAGAGGATATACACGCTTGGGTGGCCAAATTTCATGATCGAGAAAGGCTTTATGTTTGTGAAAAAGAGGGGGAAATCATTGGCTGGGGGATTATCAAGCGTTATAGCGATCGAGAAGGTTACCGCTTTGCTTGTGAAACGGCGGTATATCTCCTTCCAAAAGAAACTGGAAAAGGATATGGAGGGCAGATAAAGCAATTTTTGATAGGGGTTTGTAAGGAACTCAACTACCATCATTTGGTCGCCAAGATTTTTGCAGATAATGAGGCGAGTATTCGATACAATCAAAAAATTGGCTATGAAATTGTGGGGCGACAAAAAGAGATCGGCTGGAAAAATGACCGTTGGCAGGACATTGTCATTATGCAACTTATATTGTAATCAATTAAACACCAATAAAATATGAAGACTTTGAATTCTACCATCCCCAAAAGTATCCAAAAGCTGATTAAATCCATTGAGGCTGAACCCAAGATGACTCCCAAAAAAGCCAAGGAGTTGGTAGAAGCTGCCAAGGTTTCTGTGAAAGACCTTATACCTTATGCAGATTTTGAACATCCCGTAGAAGATTGCTATGGCCGCAAAATGCTCTACGATGCAGGATCTTTTGAAATAATGGTGATGAGCTGGAATCCTGGTGATTTTTCAGGTATTCATAATCATGGTTATACCGAATGGGGCGCCGTACAGGTATTCGGAACCGCTCAACACAATATCTTTAATCTTAAAGAAGATCAGCTCAGTACCCCTAAAAAAGAAGTGTTGATGCCTGGGGAAGTGGTCAAAGTGAACAATGCGTTGATTCACCAAATGGGAAATTCTACCACTGCACCTTATCTGACCCTACATCTTTACGGTTGTAATACTCGAAACGAGTTGGTCACTGCAGACGCTTATATTTATGAGTTGGAGAAAAAGCGTATTGTAGAAACCACAGGAGGAGCCTTCTTTAACCTTCCAGAAGAGGAGCTCAACCCTATTGCAACAAAGCTTTCTGCCGAT
>CAZOLU010000308.1:0-1125 GCA_964580485.1 uncultured Saprospiraceae bacterium
CTGCAGCTTGAAATTTTCGGATTCTTTCCCGAAGGGCTCAGACTTCTTTTTTGCAAAAAAAAGAGGCTGAGAGGATCTAAAATTGCCAGCAACCCAGCCCTAGCCTTTCGCCGAAGGAGTCAAAGAAGGCTAGGGCTTAAGAAAACAGGCTAAATAGTTACGAAACGAGATTAAATTCACTATAAAAAAATCGAAACTGTGATCAATCAACTTGCCCAAGACGTTCATCAAAACAATATCAAAAAAGGCTTTTACGAAGCAGAAAAAAATATTGGCGAAATGCTTGCGCTCATTCATAGCGAAGTAAGCGAAGCCCTAGAAGCCGATCGCAAAGATCTATACTGCAATGCAAATATTGAGCAAATCTTGAAGGAGGAAAATGATGAGCGATTTCAAGAGCGATTTCAGAAAGACATTAAGAGCAGCTTTGAAGATGAGTTGGCTGACATCATGATTCGTGTCATGGATCTTGCAGCCTTCAAGCAGGTTGATCTAGAGGCTCATATTAAGATCAAAATGCGTTATAATGCTCTTAGAGCATACAAACACGGGAAAAAGTACTAGCGCATTGTTCGTAGCCATTCAATCGTTGCATCTTCGTTGCGAAATGATTTGGTGGGATAAGAGGGTTTGCTAAATTGCAAAAACAAGTTTAGCACGATCTTGGCAAGCCCTGTTTTTACCACAAAGGCATTGGCTTTATTTAGAGCTGCATTTTCTGGTTTGGCAAAGAAATCACGAATTTCTTTACTAGACCCTGCCTTCATATTACCCATTCGGACTATAGCCAGCAATGGTTTTCGTCTGCATTCAACTCTGACTTGAGCAAACGAATGTGTTCTTTACATTGCTCTAGGGTATACTTTTCCCCAATCATGCTAATTTGGATAATACCTTCTTCTACTTCTGTAATTTTCGCAATAGGGGTTTCAATAGATAATGCCATAGATTCTTTTATGAAAAAAACTAAAAATATCGTGGGATATAAATCAAATTGGTATGAGGAAGGTGCTGCTGCAAATCTTCATGTGCCTTAGATCCCATATCAAAGGCATTCATCCAAAGATAAACTTCCTGAAGTTGTTTCATATTTCCAATTTCGGCTGGAATTTGCTCAAAGTCATT
>CAZOLU010000308.1:1135-5312 GCA_964580485.1 uncultured Saprospiraceae bacterium
TTACTAATCAAACTTAACACTCTAAGACTTTTGATATAAGCTAGGGTGTTGAACGCTTCATGCCATTGCAGGTTAGGATTTTTGTCCAGACTCAATTCCTCCAAATGCTTCAATCTTTTAATTTCTGCTGGCAATATTTCCAATTGGTTATCCATCAGATTGAGGGTGGTTAAGGAAGGTAGATCCGCCAAATGCTTAAAAACAGTTCCCCAATCCATATTAGGATTCCCATCGAGGTACAAAACTTTCAAGTTTTTTAGTCCTTTTAATTCTGGAGCAATAGTTTTGAGCCGATTTTCTCCCAATTTTAAAACCTCAAGATTAGACATTTCAGCTAGAAGCGGAAAGCCTTTAGACCAAAGAATAGAGGGGTTGTTGCTCAGATCCATTTTTTTGAGCTGTTTGAGTCGTCTGATTTCAGGAGGCAGCTCCAAGAGTTGATTGCCCACCAAGTTGAGTTCCTCCATTTTCCGCAATTTTTTGAAGTAGCGAAAAGCAGTATGCCATTCAATATCGGGGTTACCTTCTAGCTCTAGCTTTTTAAGGCGTTTCAATCGCCCTATTTGGGCTGGGATAATAAACAACTCATTATAGTTGAGTGCTAATACTTCGAGCTTGCGCAGCTTACCAATTTCAGGAGGTAGGGCATTGAGAAAATTACCTTCAAGATTGAGTTGCTTTAGGTTTTTCAAGCCTCCTATTTGAGGTGGTAAGGCAGTAAGGCGATTTCCCCAAAGATCAAGTGTTTCTAATGCCTTCAGATCCTCTATTCTAGAAGATAGCCGGCGCAACTTATTGTTTGATAAGTCTAATTTGTTTAGGTTACTTAAATCTCCTATTGCTGGGGGCAGATTGACGAGTTCATTATTCCAAAGATACAACTCCTCTACGCCCTTCAACAGAGCTATATTACGAGGAAGGTTGTGTATATTATTACTGCCCAAGTCCAAGCGTCTGAGCTTAGGTAAACTGTGAATAACAGCGACAGCCGCCTCCCAATCAAGGTTAGGATTCCCATTCAGTAGGAGTTCTTCTAGTTCTTGTAATCCACTAAGTTGCTTCGGTAGGTACAATAATTCATTCTCACTTAGATTCAGCTTACGAAGACGAGGTAGCATACTCAACTGCTCAAAGGTAGACACCCAATCCATATTTGGATTTCCACCAAGATGTAATTCCTCTAAAGCAACTAGGCGAGTAATGCGGGTTGGCAACTCCTCTAGATCTTGATAGTCAAGATATAGCTTGCGTACCTTATCAGGATCTTCTAATGCCGTATTGAGATTGTAATGAATCTCTACTGATTTTTCCTGAGCTTTGATACTGTTCAAGATGAGCCCCAACATCAAGAACAGTTGTATAAATTTAAGTGTACTCATCCCCATGAGATATTTGCAGTCAAAAGATTAAGTCTTTTTCTATTCTCTACTTCCGTAGAATATTCCCCTATATAAATATACAAATAAAATCTTGCATTAAAAAAGTATTAAAAAAACAAATTTAATTTTGAACTATTTGATAGGGTAGTTTAGGGATGGGGTGGCCCAGCCTACTTTATTTTACCATTGAGGATGGCTCTAGCAATACTTTTGACTTGTGAGGGAAAATCTCGGTCGATGATCCAACGTAAAACATTAGGGTGTTGATGTGCTGGCTCTCCTTTCTGATTACCAAAATTAAATAAGATGATGCCTTCTTCATTGCGAATAAAACGCCCTGTAAGATCCACCTTATTATTTCCTCTTGTCAAAAATTCATGAATTGCAGCCATATCATTTTTAATCGGTTTTTCGATACATTCCTCTGTTTTAGGGTCAATCCAATCTATATTTTGGTAATATTGAATTTGCCCCATCAAAACCTCTGCCGTAGCGCGAGTATCAGCCAGAGCGTCGTGTGCATCGGTTAGTTCTTTGTTGCAGTAAAACTTCAATGCTGCTTTGAGGGTACGAGGCTCCATTTTATAAAAGATCTGAAGCGCATCAATCAAGCGGCGTCCTTCTAACGAAAAGTCCAAACCACAACGCCCAAACTCCTCCATCAGCATCGGAATGTCAAAGCGATTGGAGTTGTAGCCTCCCAAATCTGCATCGCCAATAAAATCAAATAGCTCAACGGCTAGTTGTTTGAAGCTAGGTGCATCTTTCACCATTTCATTGGTTATGCCATGAATTTCAATGGCCTCTGGGCGTATCGCCTGCTGAGGATTAACCATATAGGACTTCTCCACAGGATCTTGACCATTTGCAAAATACTTTATAATGGCAATTTGGATAATTCGATCCTTGTAAACATCAGCTCCAGTAGATTCAATATCAAAAATACAGAGATCTCGATCAAGCTTAAAATTCATGAATATAAGTATTGTAGTGATAGAATTTCATCAAAATTATGATTCCCAAAGATAGCATCAATTTGTAGAAAAGCTAAGTATTAGCGCTTGAATCTTCTTGAGCTTTTGCCATCTCTACAGCATTTCCCGAACTTCGTTGATAGTAAAACCATGAAAATGAGAGTAGTACCCCCAACAGCAAAAATATCGCAGTATAAATCCAAAAACAAGTACTAGCTTTAGGTATCTGAATAGGCGCTGGATCGCCCCACAAAACCAGCCCCGCCCAAAAGGGCGGGCTAGCCTGCAAACGCCCAGCAGCTTCCAAAAAATCTAGCTTGGCCAAACGCAGTGCCTCAGCTTTATCCAAGCCTTGATCCAAATAATCGTAAAAGCGCAATATGAGGTCTTTACTGGCTTGATCTGGCAAGGCCCAAAGACTCATCAATTGTGCCTGCACTCCATTTTCGGCAAAAGCCCGCCCCAAGCTCATCACCCCCTCCCCTTTTTCGTAATGCCCCAAGCCAGTTTGGCAGGCAGAGAGTACTAATAATTGACAGGATAAAAGTGCTAAGCCTGCCAACTCATGCATATAGAGTCGGCTTGAAATACTGTCTTTCCCCGAACAAAGTAAAAATGCTTGCCCACTATCGGCTGCTACGGCATGCATCGCCAAATGAATGTAAGGATATTGTGGCAACTGCTCTAGCAAATCTTCCTTGCTCAGGCTTTGTTGAAAAAAAAACTGCCCCTGGTAGCGCTTTGACAGAGATTTTAGTTCAGCAGTTGCTCCAGCTAAGGGTTGATGCAAGACGGTTTCTTGCTGATACTGAGGTGCCCAACCCAAAAGAGCAGAACCGAATTTTTGAGAAATAGGCTTGTCTAGGGGAGCTGCTTGAAATCGGTAATAGATCGCCACAGATTTCAGTAAATAAGGGAGATCTTTGTAGCTTCTAGCCTTTGCTGCATCATGCGTCAACAACAACTCAAAGGGCAGATATAAAAGCCGCCCGTCAGGGTAAATGAGTAAACGGCTGAGCTTAGACCAATCCTTAATTGGAGGTAGCAAAGCTTGAGAAAGAGGACTAACCCAGACCAACCAATCTTCAAGACTCACGAATTGATCGGGACTGGCTCTCAATGCATTTAAAACTGTATCTAATGTAGCGAATTGGGATTTAGGAATACGATCCAACTCCACAAAGTCAGCTCCAATCCATAGGCGGTATATAGCTTCTTCTCCTTCAAAATAATGTAGCATCTGCTCGCCGTCCTCCAACTGCTTTTGCTGCCCAATTAAGCTTTCTCCTCCCCCCCAGCTCCAAGCTTTTCTTAAAGCTGGAAATTCTGAGCTAAGTTGGGCTTGTAGAGCTTTACGTTTTTGTTGAGCAGTTTGTAGCCATTGATACTGCTGTTTAATCTCTGAGCTATCGCCCTTTTGCTCTGCACTTAACCACTGCTCTTGATACCAGCGCTCATTTGCCAAAGCTGTTTGTAATTCAGTTTGTAGTGATGGGGCGACACCAAGCTGTTGACAGAGTGCCTTGATGCTAATAGATTGTGCTAATAAAATAGCCTTACTCGATTCAAAACAATCTAAAATCAGTTGTTCTTGTGCATTTATATGATGTTGGGTAATGTAATTCAAACTAGCTTCGTAAAAGTCCTTTGCATTAGCTAATAAATTCTTCTGATCCGTACTAAAACTTTGATCGACAAAGCTTTCTTGGATGAGTGTCTTTGCTGCTGCAATCAACGCTAATGCTTCACTTTCATCCGGTTGAAGACTCAACAAGGCACTTACTGTTTTTAGAAATAAAGCAGGGTTGAAATACAAGGTGGACT
>CAZOLU010000309.1:0-5253 GCA_964580485.1 uncultured Saprospiraceae bacterium
AGACGAATACTTTTAGCATTTAAAATCTGATATACAGACCCTTACATCAAAAAATATTAAGGCTTGATGAAGAATCTCTGTTTTTTTAAGTTTTAAACTGGCGACATTGCTTGAAAACCCTTAAATTGCAGGAACAGATTCGTGTAACTATGGAATGGACTATCGAAAAAGTAGCTGCACTAGCAACAGATGCAGGTACGGTTAATAGAGGAAAGAAATTAGCATTGAGCTCCAAATGGCAACTCTTTGCAAGCAATCGTCGTGCCCTGTGGGGAGAGTGTAAAGGTAGTGGTTCTACACCCTATTATGTAAAGATTGATCTCAATGGACCAGCCTTTGGTTGTACTTGTCCTGTACGCAAACTACCTTGCAAACACATCATGGGACTTTTTTTTCTATATGCCCAACAGTCTCACTCCTTTACACCCGTCAAAGATCCTCCTCAATGGGTAAAGGATTGGATCGACAAAAGAGATGCTAAAGTAAGCCCTCAACCCACTGCTGTAAAGAAGCGATCTTCCCAAGAAATCGAAAAAGCAAAGAAAGCTAAGGCAAAACGAGAAGAAAAACGTCTGGCTCGAATGCAAGCTGGGGTAGATGAGTTGGAGCTTTGGTTGATGGATTTAGTACGTCAAGGCTTTGCCAATATAGATGTTAATAAGCGAGATTTTTGGGAGCAGGCTGCTGCCAAAATGATGGATGCTCAACTCCCCAGATTAAGTTATTTTATGAAAGAAACGGCTGAAATTGTCCTAAAATCAGATGTTTGGATGGATCAACTTACAGAACGTGTTGGGGAACTTTATCTATTGGTTAAGGCATTTCGAAATTTGGATCACCTGCACGCTGACATGAGAGAAGAGGTTTTTAATACTTTGGGCCGAACGGTAAAGAAATCAGAAGTTTTAGAAGAAAATCCATTACACAAAGATAAGTGGATAGTGCTCGCCAAAAAAGAAGAGATGGATTTAGAGAGCCGACAGATCAGGCGTTTGTGGCTGCAGGGTGTAGATACCAAGCAAAGCGCATTGATTTTAGACTATGCATTTGGCAATGCTGGTTTTGACCAGCAATATGTAGTAGGTTCGGTGCTTGAAGGGGAGTTAGCTTATTATCCTGCTTCACTCAAACAACGTGCGGTCTTACAACAAAGTAGCTTGATTGACTTTAGTATCAACCAATTGCCAGACACATCAAAAAGTATAGATGAATTTCTAGCGAACTATGCAAAAGCTTTGCAGCTCAACCCTTGGGTAGCGCAGATCCCTGTGGTTTTAGAGGAGGTTATTCCCTTTAGGGATGAGTATGACCGATATTATTTAAAAGACAAAGACCATAAAGTACTGCCTTTAGCTAATTTAAGAGCTCATGCAATCTGGCGTATCTTGGCCGTGAGTGGAGGGCAGCCTATCACAGTTATTGGGGAATGGGATGGAAGAGCTTTTGAAGCCCTTAGTATCTGTGCAGATCTCAAAATTGAAGCTTTATAGGTTCAAAAATGAAGGGACGTTAATCAACAATCGACTTTAAGATAAATCAACCATATGGAGGCTTGGAAGGATCTAGTTAAAACCATGCTGATTGGAAGTGCAAATCAAGCAGATCTGCCTCAATCAGTAGAGAAGGAAATGAATGCTTTGGGTTTACAGCCTAGTCAACATAATTTGCAGGTAGAAACTCAACTGCTTGAAGCCGCAGCTAGTTATGCGCTTTTGCGTCAGGCTGGGCACAGTATTCAGTTGGAGCAAAAAGAGTTGCCTTATGCCCCCTGTCTGCCCAACACTTTGGAAAAATGCTCGCCCAAGGCGAGCAGCTACCTTGCACAGATCTTACAAAACAAACAAAATGAGATCTTAGTAGAGTGGCTGGATAAAATAAAAACCCTCGATCGACGAGTTCCCGAAGAGCTTTTGCCCGATTTGTTGGCGTTTGGAGCTACGCACGAAAACCTCCGAGCTGCCTTATTGCCTGTATTGGGACAACGTGGACGATGGCTGGCACAATTCAACAAGCGCTGGAGCTATGCTCAGTGGTCCACAGATCAAGATCATGCAGAAGATCAGTATCATCTTGGCAATTTAAAAGAACGATTGCTTTATCTACAACAGTTGCGCAGCCAAGAGCCCGAAGTCGCAAGAGATTTGATCTGGAGTACTTGGGATACCGAAGATTATCAAGCTCGGGCAGAATTTGTAAAAATGCTACATTACAACCTCTCAGAGGCAGATTTACCCTTTTTGGAAGAAGCACTGGAAGATCGCCGTAAAGAAGTACGGCAAGAAGCAGCCGCTTTATTAGTGTGTTTACCTAGCTCCTCATTAGTCCAACGTTTTAAAGATCTGCTAAATGAGTTGATTGAATTTCAGCCTCAACACAAAACACTAAAAATAGAGCTACCTGGGAAATTAACGAAAAGAATGAAGCAGGATGGCATTCGAGAGCATTACAAACCTTTGCCAGAGGGTAAAAAAGCCAACTGGCTGGCACAGATGATTGCTATGTTGCCTCCCTCATACTGGACAAAACACTGGGGGTTGAGTACAGAAGAATGCCTAGAGTTAGCTATTAATGATGACTATCGAAATATTTGGTGGTGGGCTTGGGGAACTTCGGCCAAACGACTGCATGATGAAGATTGGCTCTTAGCTATGCATCGATATATTATTGATTACAAACCTTCGGGCAAGAAAAATTTGCATTTCTCCTTAGATTTCCTTTATAATGAACTATCTTCTAAATTGTTTAATCAACTAGCTTGGGAATATTTGCAAAAAGATAATAACTCCTTTATTAGTGATGACCACCCTGCTATGTTGTTGCTGTTGCAAGAGCATCAACATTGGGATGATGGTTTAGCTCTAGAAGTCATTGCTCGGATTCGCAAAGCCATTACAAATGATGCTGGGGTGTTTAATTGGAATCAGAAAACCTTGTTGAAGCGAGCAGCCTTTGCCATCCACCCTAAACTTTACAATCAATTAGAGAATGGATGGCCTGAGGAACTAGGCTATTCCTGGCAAGCAGAAGTCCACAACTTTCTAGCAACACTACGTTTTCGTAAAGATATTATGCAACTAGAAGAATAATCATTAAAACATTAGATCTGTTTCTAAGCTAGATCTTGGAAGCAAAGCAGCAAAATGCTAATTATGGCCAGAAAGAAAAAACAGCAAATAGAGGTACTGCGACCACATGCAGAGCAATTGTATGCACATGAGCTGGAGCATCTCAAAAAAGTAGATGACCGCCCCAAGCCCCCAAATTGGGCACTTTCGCCTTGGGCAGTGGTTAGCTATATATTAGGAGGCACTTTAGAGGACGGTACAATAATAGAGCCTAAGTATTTTGGGAATCGCCGACTTATTGAGTTGGCCGTGGCTACCCTCGCAACGGATCGGGCATTATTGCTCATTGGTGTTCCCGGTACCGCAAAATCATGGGTCAGTGAAAACCTAGCAGCAGCGATTAGTGGTAGTTCCAAGCTTTTGGTTCAAGGAACGGCTGGTATTAACGAAGATGCGATGCGTTATAGTTGGAACTATGCCCAATTGCTTGCCAAAGGGCCTTCCTCAGAAGCTATGGTTGCATCTCCCTTGATGAAGGCGATGCAATCGGGATCAATTGCTAGGGTAGAGGAGCTTACTCGCATCCCTTCTGATGTACAAGATACCCTGATTACCATGCTTTCAGAAAAAATTCTACCTGTGCCTGAACTGAATATGGAGATCGAAGCACAAAAGGGATTTAATATTATTGCTACTGCCAATGATCGGGATAAAGGTGTGAATGATCTGTCTTCTGCACTCAAACGTCGTTTCAATACGGTAGTCTTACCTCTGCCTTCTAGTTTAGAAGAAGAAGTAAAGATTGTAAAAATGAGAGTAGATAAATTAGGTACGGCACTGGAAATACCCGCAGAGCTGGCTCCTATCAAAGAAATTGAACGATTGGTTACTATTTTTAGGGAATTGCGCTCTGGAAAAACAGAGGATGGAAAAACTAAGTTAAAAGTTCCTTCTTCTACGCTAAGTACCGCAGAGGCTATTTCTGTTGTCAATAATGGGCAGGCCTTGGCGGCGCATTTTGGAGATGGATTATTAAAAGCTCGGGATGTAGCTGCGGGAGTACTTGGTGCTGTGATTAAAGATCCTTCTCAAGACACAGAAATTTGGCAGGAGTATCTAGAAACCATTATCAAAGAGCGAAAGGCATGGTCGGATCTATATCGTGCCTTTAAAGAATTGGAATAAAACACATAATTTATAGATTAAGTAATAACCTAATCCTCTTTTCAAACTTTCAACTTTTTGAATGGTACACCTACTTGGTATCCGACATCATGGCGCAGGATCTGCAAAAAGTGTCAGAAAAGCACTAGAGCAGATTCAACCCGATTTGATTTTACTAGAAGGTGCCGAGGAAAGTGATGATTTGCTAGAATATTTGGCTCATCCCGACCTCAAACCTCCAGTAGCTATGCTGATCTATAACCCTAAGGATCTAGGGCAGGCGGTTTATTATCCCTTTACAGAGTTTTCACCTGAATGGCAAACTGTGAAATATGCAATTGAGCAAGAGGTTCCTATTTGGAATTTTGATCTTCCTCAAGCACATCGCTTTGCCTTGATGCCCTCTTCCGAAAAGCCTGATGGTCTTTTGACAAAAACTATGGAGGAACTTGGCTATGGGGAAACTCAAGCTACCGATAAAGTAGATTATGACGAGCTTCGTATGGACCCCTTAGGCTATATAGCAAAATTGGCGGGTTATGAAGATGGTGAGCGTTGGTGGGAAGTTACTTTTGAGCAATACGAAGGTGAACCAAGGCTGTTGTTTGAAAGCATTTTTAAAATTATGCAAGCTCTGCGTGAAGACCTTCCTCATCAGGAAAGTCCAAGTGGAATTATGGAAGCCTTGCGTGAAGCGTATATGCGAAAATGTTTGCGCAAAGCACTAAAAAAATACAAGAATATTGCAGTGGTTTGCGGTGCCTGGCATACCCCAGCCTTGAATTTAGACTTACATCCTGTAAAAGCTGATAATGCCTTGTTGAAAGGATTGCCTAAGGTTAAAACGGCGGCTACTTGGATTCCTTGGACTTATGAAAGGATTGCGAAATCTAGTGGCTATGGGGCTGGAGTTATTTCTCCTGCTTGGTACAAGTTATTGTTTCACAACCCTGAACATGCTGTAATTGAATGGATGACTCAAGTTGCCCGTTTACTGAGGGCCGAAGATTTGGATGCTAGCTCA
>CAZOLU010000310.1:0-5234 GCA_964580485.1 uncultured Saprospiraceae bacterium
TACCATCAGGATGTATAAAGGGAAAAGCTTCATTTTCATCAGTGTTGATATCCTTGCCAAGATTTTGAGGTTTACTCCATTTGCCATTTTGGTTGCGACTCATCCAAATATCGGTACCTCCATAGCCTCCAGGCATATCTGACATAAAGTAGAGGGTGCGCCCATCGGCAGAAAGGCAGGGGTGCGAAAACATGTGCCCCACCGTGACAAATTCTAAAACCTGAGGGTTGTTCCAATCGCCTTCTTCTACATGAGAAGCAAAGATTTGTAAGGTGTAGGCCTCTGCATCAGGGCTAGCCTTTGCACTTTGAGAGTAGAAGCAATGGTTGCCATCTCTTGAAAAAGTAGCTGGACCATCATGACGAGAGTTGGAGTTGAGGCGGCGAGAAAATGGCGAAGGCGCAGCTAATTGGCCTTCTGGCGTCAGCTCACTAAAATAGAGGTTGAGAAAAGAACGTTCCTTCTCACCCCAATTGGCCGTAATATCCGACTCCTGCACCTTATCCGAAACAAAAATTACTCCCGTACCATAGTAGGCAGGTGCAAATTCGTCGGTAATGCTATCATTTACTGCTGCTTGATATTGAACCTCTACATTATTGAAAATAGGAACAATAGACTGGATATCATCAATCAATTTCAGCAATTCTGAACCCTGAGGGTCATCAGGACGCTGATCAGAGTATTGCATAAAATAGCTACGAGCCTCATCATATTGCCCTGTCGCCATTAATGCCCGACCATAGCCAATAAGAATTTCAGGGCGTTCATCTGCATAAGACAGTACTTCCTGATAAACTGGTTTAGCCTTTGCCAATTGGTTGGTTTCTCGATAAGCATCTGCCATGTTGATCTTAGCATCTACACCCATAACCCCTCTACCGCCACTTGTGCTCATAAGGAGTTCGTATAATTCTAGAGCTTCGACATAGTTTTCATCAGAAAAATGATTGTTTGCCGACCTTAATTTGTCTATTCGTTGTGCTTCTACTGAAGAAAAACTTAGAATAAGCGTCAGTATTATGATGTAACATCTCATAAATATAGAAGTAATTTTTATGTTTGATGTAAAGTTAGCGATTCCTACTCAATTTGTTGGTGGAAATAATCTAAAAAATTTGATTAGCTTATGAACTAATTACAGATGGAATTTTCTTTTTTTGGCTGAAAAATCAAAAACTTTATTTTGTTAAAGTCTGATTATTAAAGTTTTATGCTTTTTGTTTAAAGAGTTTTTTTGTTTTAAGCTGTTGGTATTCAGTGTTTTGTTGGTTTTGAATAAATAGCGCTTGACTTGCTTGGTGAAAAAATATTTTAATTTAGAAGGAAATTGCTTTGGAAGCTATATCTCGTCTAGCTTTTAGCGTTTCTTTTGTTAGAATAATTGTCGCCTCAGCCATCCCTCCATAGCTTTCAGCACTTCGGGAGCAAAGGTTTCCTCCACCTCTCCGTATTCCTGAATTGTGCAGCTTTTGCAATTTTGGAAGAGGTGGTTGAGCTTGGGAATTTCTGTACAAGTTGCCCGGCGACCTTTTTTGCGCAAGGTTTGGCAAATGACTTCTAGGTTTTCGTCGGCTGCTACTTGTATATCTTTCCCACCATTCAAGGCCAACACAGGGCATCTTAGCTTTTTCAGATAGCGTTGGGGATCTATTTCGATGAAATAACGAAACCAAGGGCTCATCACCGTCATACAACTTTGTGCCAGTACAGCTTCTGTAAGTTGCAGACTATCTCGGTCATTTTCAGGAATAGCATCAAAATGTACCTGCATTTTATTCACCAAGTCTTTTATACTCAGCTTTCCCCTTTTGTCAGCAATCACATACTGATAGATTTTTTGCGAAAACTGCGCATAAATTTCAGCCAGACGCTCTGAATGACCATCCTGCAACAATAGATCTTTGCTCTGCCGATAGAGCAAGTCCGTGATTGGAACAGCAGGCCCAGCCAAAGATACTACAATGGCTATCTTTCTTTTGGCTTTGGCAGCAGCCATGAATGCGATGAGAGCCCCCTCGCTATGCCCCATCAATATCACTTGTCTGGGGTTAATATTGGGCTGTTGGCGCAAAAAATCTACTGCTGCCAATACATCGGTAACAAAATCGGCAGTAGTGGCGTTTTGCTGATTTCCTTCAGATTGGCCTACGCCCCGATCATCTACCCTCAAGACTGCAAATCCTCGGCGGGAGAAATGGTCGGCTATAACCCAAAAGGGCTTATGCCCTGCAATGGTTTCATCCCGATCTTGAGGCCCACTACCGCTAATTAGTAAAATTACGGGGACTTGCTGTTCTTCTTTGATATTGGGAGGTAGGGTGAGGGTGCCAGCTAGCTTGATCTTCGCTTTGGTATTTTCAAAACTTAGCTCTTCTACGCTGTAAGGAAAGGGGGGCTGCGGATGTTGTGGGTAGCTCTTGGGTTTTAGACGGTCATCTTTTGTTAAGCTAAGTGGCAGACGCATCCCCTGCTGCCAGCTTCCTATAATTTTCCCCTCTTTATATACGCCCAACATTTTAGCATTAAGTTTGGGTAGTCCCAACATAATACTATCCCCTTTAATCTGTACCTCAGAAATTTCTATCCCATATTGTAATTGATCTGGACTATCCATGCTAGCGAACCACTGATCTCCTGTTTTTTGTAGGTGAAAAACTAGCTTAATACTATTAGTGCCAGGAATTTCTAAACTACCTACCCAACTCCCAATCCAGTTGCTATCTACGGTTTGGGTATGGGCAAGTACCGTCCCCGAGAATAGTAAAATAATGATAATGCTAACTTTGGTCATAGATAACAGATTCATTAGACAGGTGAAATGAACTTAGGAAAGTAAAAATTTTTCGTAAAAAAAAGCATCCACGGACTAATCTCAAAAGTATTAAGCGTTTTTTAGCAACTCCACAAACATTTAACTATATTACGGGCTAAATTTTCCCACGAAAAGAGTAAATTTCTAAGCCAAAGCTATAGTGTAGGATGCAATTTATGGCTATATGGTTGTGAAAATACTCTAAATCCAGAAGGATTTCGATTAAAATCGAGTGAATAAATTTAAAAATCTACAATTAGTTCCTATGAAACAGTGCTTATATTTCAACAAAACACTCTTACTTTTTATCATGTTCCTAAGTTTTATCAACTGGGGATATGCTCAAGACAAAGAGAAAACTTTGGTAGATGAGCAGACGAATATCAGTTTCTATTCTGTGGATAAACAAATTGATATTGGTTTTACACCAACCTCTAACTTTATTCAGAGTATTATCTTTTATTCCTTTAAGGTAAAGAATCAACAAAGTTTTTTTGAGGTAAAACCCAAATCGTCTTTTAGCTATTACATCAAGGCCGACTCTAGCAGCTATCACCAATCTAAGGCAAAGGGAAAGTCGGGCTTTATTGCTGCTGATGGGGGCAAAACCTACTACATTTCTACCGACTCGGCTACCTTTGCAAGCAAAGCAGAGGGGGAAAAACTGAAAGAATCCAAGTCTAAGAAATCATACATTGATCTCGATAAAGCACCTTATAAGATTCAGACCAAACTTGCAGATGGGACAGAATTTAAGATTCAATATAAGGATGCCCAAAACTGTTTGTTAAGTTATCAAGAGACAGATCAAGATGGGAATGTATACAATGTCACTCAAACCGTGGCTTTTGGAAAGCAGCTAAAAATCAAAGATCATGATTTTACCATTTTTGTAGCAGATGATGCTAAGCTTTCTGCCGATACTCCTGTATATGCGTTTAAGGCAGGAAAGATTAGCCTTCCTTTTGTGTTGGTGGTGCTTTTGCTAGGGGCTTTGTTTTTTACCATTTATTTTAAATTCCCTAATATTACCAGACTTAAATTGGCAATTGATACCGTTAGAGGAAGATATGTAGATGCCGATGAAGATGAGGCTCAGGAGGATAATCCTGATACCATCCGAGATGAAAGTGTAGAGGGAGAAGTTACACCTTTTCAGGCTTTATCTGCAGCATTGTCTGCAACCGTAGGGCTTGGAAATATTGCAGGGGTGGCTATTGCTATTACCATTGGGGGGCCGGGTGCTACCTTCTGGATGATTATTGCAGGGTTGCTTGGAATGGCTTCTAAGTTTACAGAATGTACCTTGGGAGTGAAATATCGTGAAATTGGTCCTGATGGGCAAATTCATGGTGGCCCGATGTACTACCTTTCGAAAGGGCTTGCTGCTCGTGGAATGGCAGGTTTGGGTAAAGTATTTGCTATCTTTTTTGCCATAATGTGTGTAGGGGGATCTTTTGGTGGTGGAAATATGTTTCAGGCCAACCAAGCTGCCGTACAGGTATTAGATACCTTTAATATCAATGCTGGACTAGGAGGTTTTATCTTTGGGCTGATCATTATGGTCTTGGTGGCTGTGGTAATCATTGGAGGAATCAAGCGAATTGGTAAAGTAGCGGAAACCATCGTTCCGCTCATGGCAGTTTTATATGTTGGGGCTGCATTGATTATTTTAGGAGTGAATGTGACTGCCATCCCCACTGCTTTTGGAGCTATTTTTGAAGGAGCCTTCAATCCTTCTGCTGCTTTTGGTGGAATTGTAGGGGTGCTCATTGCTGGCTTTCAACGGGCGGCCTTCTCTAATGAGGCTGGTGTTGGATCTGCTGCTATTGCTCACTCTGCTGTACGTACAAAATATCCTGCTTCGGAAGGGGTGGTGGCTTTGCTAGAACCTTTTATCGATACCGTTATCATCTGTACGATGACCGCACTTGTGATTATTGTTACGGGCAATCATCTAAATGAAGATGGATTGGATGGGGTAGGACTTACCTCCTCTGCTTTTAGTACCGTTATCCCTGGCTTTGAATATATCTTGACCATAGCCGTTGTTCTGTTTGCCTTTTCTACCATGTTGTCTTGGTCTTATTATGGCTTGCAGGCTTGGAAGTTCTTGTTTGGTAAAGGTCGTGTGGCCGATCTCGTGTACAAAATCTTGTTCTGTATTTTTATTGTAATTGGAGCTTCTGCTAGTTTGGGAGCCGTAGTAGGTTTTTCAGATGCGATGATCTTTGCAATGGTATTTCCCAATATTATTGGTCTGATTTTACTGGCTCCTGTGGTACGAAAAGAGGTGAAACGTTATGTAGATTTTACCAAAAACTTTAGAAATAAAGAATCTAAGGCTTAGACTGCTTTAGCCGTTAAGAGCATGTTTAAATTTTTAGGTACTTATAGTCAGTAGATTAAGTTCCTAATC
>CAZOLU010000311.1:0-5228 GCA_964580485.1 uncultured Saprospiraceae bacterium
GCAACTTGAACGCCTAAATATTGATGTGGCAAGTGAGTTTATTCTTGTTGCAGCGAGTTTGATGCGCATCAAAGCAAAAATGTTGCTTCCTCGTAAGGAGCTGGATGAAGATGGACAGGAGATTGACCCTCGCCAAGAGTTAGTTGATCGACTTTTAGAATACAAGCGATATAAAGATATTTTAAAAGAGCTAAAACAGCTGGAGGAGCAGAGAAGCCAGCAAAAGCAAAGGGGAAACTTATTGGTAGAGTTGCAGATGATCGCCAACCAGGCTATGGCTGATGCAGAGTTGGAAAATCTGAATTTATTTCGCCTGCTCAAAACTTATGAGCAACTATTGCAACAGTTTAGAGCACGAGAAGAGCGTTTGGTACATACCGTAGTACATTATCATTATACCATCGAAAATCAACGCAACTTTCTTCTAAATCTGGTAAAGCAACAAAAAGAGAGTTCTTTTATTAGTATTTTCAAAACACTTGAAAATCGAATGCATGCTATTTTTACATTTCTGGCTTTATTAGAACTCCTACAACAAGAAAAGCTGGCAATTGTTATCAATAACATGGAATACAATAATTTTTCAATCACGATTATCGAGGAAAGCGAAACACCTGATTCTGACATAGTATAAGCCAAGACTTTAATAGCTTGAGTCTAGTATATGGGATGTTTCCAACTTTATAAGATTAACAATTAGATTTTAATGACAGAAAAGGATATTTCTAAAGATCCAAACTTAGAGGTAGATCAGCAAAACGAAGACGATGAAGATCATAGTAGGGCGCTTAAATCCATTAGCCCTTGGCGTATTGCTATTGCAGTAGTGGTGGGGTTAAGTGTTATTGTATACCTTTTTATTCGGGAATTTAACTTAGAGGAATTCCAAAAGATTCAATGGAACTCTAATGTTTTATTTTGGGTGGGAATGGCTTTTGTGTTTGTATGTACACGGCACTTCTCTTATATGTATCGGTTGAGAATAGTGACGAACAAATTCTTTAGCTGGCAAAAATGCCTTGAACTGATTCTCGTTTGGGAGTTTAGTTCTGCCGTAACGCCTACCAGTGTAGGGGGCTCAACCGTGGCCTTGGTAGCTCTATCTCAAGAAAAACTACCCCCTGGCCGAACCACTATGATTGTTTTTTATACCGTAATTCTGGATACTTTTTTCTATCTAAGTAGCTTGTTCATTCTTTTTTTAATTTTCGGATCGATCCAGATTTTACCAGGAATGCATAGCCTCTCGGCCTTGGCAGCAAGTGGCTGGGGAACCACCTTTTTTATCGCCTACTTTTTCATGCTCTCCTATGCTTTTCTGTTCTTTTATGGGGTTTTTCTGAGCACCAAAACGGTGCAACGCTTTTTGCGTTGGTTGACGAGTTTTCGATGGACCAAACGCTGGAGAGCTGGCGCAGAAAAGATGTCTGTGGATATGGACTCTGCTTCCTCTGAACTCAAAGCTATGCCTTGGCATTTTCACCTACGCTCTTATTTGGCTACAGCAGGAGCCTGGACCTCTAGGTTTATGGTTTTAAACTGTCTGATTATGGCATTTATTGCATCTTCTAACAATCCCATAGTTCAGGAACACTATAATGAAATTCTTGAAGGAAGTATGGGCTTGGGGGAACTGGCTCAACAAATTTTCATTGTGGGTCGTCAGATTGCGATGTACATCATTATGGCGTTGATTCCTACCCCAGGTGGTGCAGGGGCAGCAGAATCTTCTTTTCAGTATTTCCATGCGGATTATCTACCTGCTTCGGGTACCCTACTCCTAATTATGACCGTTTTTTGGAGATTCTTCACTTATTATATTTACCTCTTTATAGGAATGATTGTAGTACCCAACTGGATTCGTAAGTTGATCAACCGCCGCAAGCGCGAACGGGCTGAAGCTAAAATTGAAATTATAGCGGAGACACATTTTCCCATCAATGAGCAAGAAAAAGAATAAATTTAGTGCTCACAAAAAAGAGTGAAAACTAACTTTTAGTCAAATCTACAACAATTAAAAATTTTAAATAAAATAAAATATCGAAATAAAAACAACAGAAATCCCACCAACACAAACTATAACACTTCAAGAATCACAACAAACCAACTTTATAGCAAAAATACAAAACATAATATCTCTACAAACAAAGGCTAATTTTTTTTAGGATCTTCAATTTTATGCTCTATGTTTGTAACAGCAACCTAAGGTATGAACAACTCATATTTATGTTTGATTAAGTTTGGTTATTAGTAATTCTGTGTTTGTGTTGGTGGCCTGCTCTGGGGAGTGCAGGTCACCTTTTTTTAGCTTCTAATTTAGAGGCGCTAGATGACTTTAAAAATTTGATCTAATTTATCATTCCTAGGCAATTTTCATTATATTTATATTCTCTTCCTCCCAGCCTCTTTATGGGAAAACATAGAATATGCGCAGGCTACTATTATTTTTCTTTATCCTTATAGCAGTAGTAGAATTAGCACAGACACAAAACGCTTGTACCTTAAGCTCTCCTCGCTACTGTACCGTGTCGGACTCTCTGCTCGATGAGTTGTGGCAACAATGCTTGACGATGCAGCCACTTGACCTCACTGCATTAAAAAAAGAAGTAGACGCTAACCAAACGATTTCCAATCAACTCAACCTTGAGACAGCTCAGGAGCTTGAACGAGTTTTTGCCAAGCAAGATTTTATCTATGGATTGAAGGCTGAGCAAACTACTCCTAGTGCCGATAAGCTAATTGACCTTGCCACAAGGGCCAAAGCACTGAAGTTGTATCATAGCTCAATATGGGCACTCTACTTCGCTCAAATCATTTATCAGTATAGCTTCCTGCACGACCAAGCAGTAGCCATAGGAAATAAGGCGATCGATGAGTTTAACAGCTTTCCAAAAAATATTCAAAAGCAACTTAAAAACAAAGAGCATCGCTTGGCAGAGATCTACAATGCCAACCTCCTCATAAGCTTAAATGAACAGCAGTTTAATGCCGCAAAAAAGTACTTTAAGGGCGCACTATACTGGGGAGAGCAATCCTACAAATTAGACAACAACATCATCATGTATGCCCGACCACTTCAAAGGATTGCTCAATACTACACCTACACAGATCAAGTGGATATCAAAACGACCCCTATGCTGGAGGACAGATTTACCTCATCGACAACTCTGGAAACATCAATACAATTAGCTCTGGAGATTTAGTCTTTAACATTTGGGAAGGTGCCGTTGTATTACCTTCCGTTGATTTAGGTAATGACACCTCCTCTTGTGACCCTGTAACCTTGGATGCTGGAACTGCCAATGGGTATTCTTGGGGAATTACTGGCTCTGGTTCAACTCAAACTATTCAGGCTTCTACTTCTGGGGACTATTCTGTTAGAGTAGTAGACTCTGACAATCGTCCCGCATACGACACGGTTAATGTAACAATTACTGGAGGTCCAACAATCAATATTAACACATCTTCTACTACTGTATGTTCAGGTGATCCCGTAACATTGACAGCTAGTGGAGCTAATACCTACAGTTGAGATAACAGCGTAACAAATGGTGTAGCATTTACACCAAGTTCAACAACAACTTATAATGTTACAGGTACAGATGCTAATGGTTGTAAGAATACTGCTAGTATTGATGTTACCGTTAATGTGGTAGATATCACAACAAGCTTATCAGGACAAACCCTGACAGCTAATGCATCTGGAGCTACTTAACAGTGGATTGATTGTGATAATGGTAGTATGGCGATTAGTGGCGAAACCAATCAAGACTTCACTCCTGCATCCTCAGGGAATTACGCAGTAGAAGTTACTGAAAATGGTTGTGTAGATACTTCTGCTTGTGAGAATGTGACCGTTGTTGGGATCAATAATCTGCAAGAGCAGTTAAGTATTAAGGTTTACCCTAATCCATCATCAGGTAATTTCACCATTGAGTTCTCCGAATTAGGCGAAAATCACATCATTATTTACAATAACCTAGGACAGGTGGTTTACAATAAAATCCGTTCAGAGGATAAAGTTCAGATCAGACTAAAAGATTTAGCTGCTGGAATTTATCACATCAATATCAACCATCAGTATAGTCGTAGAATAGTACTACAATAAGCTTAGTGAATAGCTTTTTTTTAACAGGAGTCACCCCTTAAATTTAGCAAAGTGATGACGGCATTTAAATAGCTTTAAGTAGAGATGATTAGACACTAGACCTAGAGACCCAAAGACTAGATGATATAAGTCCTGTCTTTGGGTCTTTTCGTTTGGTGTCTAGCCCCAAAGGGATACCCATGGTAGAGTCTCTAACCCACCATGCTAGGCAAGTGCAACTTTGCCCTGCTTTATGGGCTTAAGATAAGGGGCAACTCCTATTTTACAGCACCTTAGGTTCTAATCCTCCAACAGATCAGGCCGGCGTTCTTTTGTTCGCAAATACGCCTGCTCATCTCGCCATTTGTTGATTAAACGTTCATTCCCAGACAATAATACTTCTGGCACCTTCCAGCCCTTGTAATCAGCAGGACGAGTATAAACAGGAGGAGCTAAAATATTATCCTGAAAAGAATCTAAAAGGGCCGAAGACTCATCATTTAACACCCCTGGTAGCAGCCGACCAATAGCATCTACCAACACACAAGCAGGTAGTTCTCCTCCAGAAAGGACAAAGTCGCCAATAGAGATTTCCATAGTGATAAAATGCTCTCGCACTCGTTCATCTACCCCCTTGTAATGCCCACAAAGAATAATCAAATTCCCTTTCATAGAGAGTTGATTGCAAACTTGCTGATTCAAGGTTTGGCCATCGGGAGTCATGTAGATGACTTCGGCATAAGCTCGCTCTGCTTTTAGGGCAGAGATGGCACGATCAATTGGCTCAACTTGCATCACCATACCTGCCCCACCACCAAATTGGTAGTCGTCAATTTTTTTGTGTTTTTCATCTGGAGAATAATCTCGCAAGTCATGCAAAACCAACTCTAACAAGCCTTTTTGTTGTGCTCGTTTCATGATAGAATGAGCAAAAGGACTTTCCATCAACTGCGGCTGTGCCGATATAATATCAATGCGCATAAGTCAAATCATTGTTGTAAAATAAAGTCATAGAGCATTTACACTCAAAAAAATGGTTCATCAGCAATAGTAGGAACTACCCAAACAAATGCTGATAAAGCTCATCTACCTTGGCCACTGGAATAATCTCAATATCATAACGAGATTGCTCTAGGCCTTT
>CAZOLU010000312.1:0-5220 GCA_964580485.1 uncultured Saprospiraceae bacterium
TAGAACTTAGAGTAATTAAAGAAAGCTTAAAATGCTGTATATACAAGAATTTCTGCCAATCTTTTAACAATTTTGCGCTCTGATTGTCTATAAGACAAGTATTTAATCACAGACACCGCTCAAAATGAAAGATTTAGCACTAAGATTCAGCATTTCCCTTTTATTTGCCCTACTCCCCTTATTCTCTACACAAGCACAAGGTCCTAGCAGCAAAGGTATTGGTACTATTAGTGGTGTTGTACAAGACTCCCTAACGGGCAATCCGCTAGAGTTTGCGACCATCTCTGTTTATCAGGGAGAAGCTTTAAAGGGAGGTGGTATTAGCGACGAAAAAGGGCGCTTCAAAATTGAGGATCTGGCTTTTGGTAGCTATGAGGTTAAGCTGGATTTCATGGGCTATCGTGCTAAAGTTTTAAATAATGTGCTGTTATCGGATAAGAAAATTACGCAAAATTTAGGTAAAATTCAGCTTTCTGCTGCGGTTGATGTGGTAGATGCTGCGGAGGTTATTGCAGATCGGGCGGCATTTCAGTTGGCTTTAGATAAAAAGGTTTTTGATGTAGAAAAAGCTGGATTAGACCAAAGCGAAAATGCCACCGAAGTTTTGCGGCAAACGCCTACCGTAGAAGTAGATCCCGATGGAAATGTAAAAATCCGTGGTTCTGCGGTTCAGGTTTATATCAATGGCAAACCTACTGGACTTACAGGCGAAAGCCAAGCAGATATTCTAGAGCAACTCCCTGCTGCCAACATCAAGAGTATTGAACTGATCACCTCCCCCTCTGCACGTTTTGATCCAGAAGGAGAATCGGGCATTATCAATATTGTGATGAAAAGAAACTTTTTGGAAGGCTTTACAGGAAATGTGACGGGTTCTGTGGGGACTTGGTTTAATAAATACCGAGCAGATCTGGGGTTGAATTATCGCAACAGATGGGTGAATATTTTTTCAAGTCTTGGATACAACTATAATGATCGCTGGAGCCGAGGTTCGATCTATCGGGAAACCTTTACAAGTGACACCAGCTATATTATTGATCAAATTTCTGGAGGTAATCGTTTTGGGTATCGTCTCAATGGGCGGATTGGCGCAGAATTTACCATCAATAAAAGAAATAGTCTTACCCTTAGTGCCAACTTTGGAGGCGGAACCCGCAATCGCAGAGATTCTATTGACTATGAGTTTATCAATGACCAAGGGCTGCTCACACAACTAGATCAGCGAAATTCTTTTGAAAATGGAATGCGCCAAAACAATACCTACAGTTTGACCTACCGCTTAGAGTTTCCCAAAGCACAGTGGCCTTTCAAAGCAAAAGAGGAGGATGCCCAAAAGCCAAAAAAAGGCGGCTATGGTGGTGGCGGTTTTGGAGAAAGACATGAGTTGCAAATTGATTTACAATTCTCTCAGAATATTCGATCCAGCCAAGATAGCTTCAACCAACAGAGCTATGGCAGCAACAGTCAAGTACTCTACCCTCCCGCTATCCAGCGTACCATAGTGAACGACTACCGCCCTGATGCTATGGTTCGGATCGACTACACTCGCCCCTATGGCAAGGATTTTAAATTTGAGATGGGCTACAAAGGGACTTTGCGTTCCAATCGCAAAGACTTTTTCTCCGAAACCTTTAGCTATAATGACAATAGTTTTGTGGCAGATTTGAATTTGAATAATGATTTTCAATACACAGAACAGATTCATGCAGGCTACATTACTATTGCTCAAAAAATTAAGAAATTTAATTATAAACTTGGGTTTAGGTTTGAACAAACCTTTACCGATGCCGAGTTATTTACAACCAATGAAACCTTTACCAATGACTATCCAGGCTTTTTCCCAACCCTGAATATGTCTTACAGTTTCAACCCCTTCAACCAATTGCAATTTAGTTTCAATCGAAGAATCAACCGACCTGGAGCCTGGGCCACCAACCCCTTCCCAAGTTTCAGCGACCCTTTCAACCTGCGTTTTGGAAATCCCTTTCTCCTGCCCTCTTTTGTCAATGCAGCAGAATTGAGTTATGCCAATTATAGTAAGGCTGGATCTTTCATAGCCTCTGCCTTTTATCGTTACAATACAGGACTATTCGAGCGCATCAGAATTGTAAGAGAGGATGGAATTTCTGAAACCACTTATCAGAATCTGAACACCAATACCAATTATGGAATTGAACTTACTGGACGCTATAAAATTTTCAAGTGGTGGATCCTTAGCGGCTCTGTTTCTGCCTTTCAGCAAATTCAAGATGCTACAAATATTGACGACAGCTATATTGCCCAAACCATTACAGGAAATGTTAGTGTGAACATGCGTTTCACCTTACCCAAAAATTTCAACATCAACCTTAATTTCTGGAGTTCCTTGCCCGAAAGAGAGGCTCAAGGTACCAACCTAGGCTATCAGTATAGTGGCCTGAATATCAGTAAAGGCTTTGCCAAAAACAAGGGTACAATTGCCTTGAATGCTCGCAACCCTATTTTGGGTGGGCGTTGGATCTCTACTAGTTTTGGAGATAACTTTGAGGCCGATAGTCGATACTTTTGGGAAGCCCCTATTGTGTATCTACGCCTCAGCTGGAGATTTGGGAAGATGAATGCCCGTGATATGCGCCGTATGAGAGGAGGATTCGGCGGTGGCGATGAAGGCCGAGGAATGGAGATGGACTAGAACTAAATTATAATACTAGAGGTTATAACAACAGAGTATTTTATTTCTAAAAACACAAGCCTACTCCCTATGGCAGAGCTCATTCAATACTTGCGTAAGCGGCTCGGAGAGCCGCTCCCTGGCATCGAAGCCCAAATCCAAATGATTAGTCATCAACTAGCCCAGCCTGCTAGTAAAACCTCTAGGTTCATCATTCCCAAAGAGCATCGTAAGGCTAGTGTACTTGCCCTACTCTACCCCAAACAGGAGCAATGGTACACCACACTGATGCAACGACCCGCATCCCCCTATCCCCACAGCAAACAAGTCAGCTTTCCTGGAGGTGGATATGAACTAACAGACCCTAACGATGAATTTACAGCCTTGCGCGAAACAGAAGAAGAATTTGGTATTCCCAAAGAAAGCATTCAAATTATAGGAAAACTCACAGAAGTTTATATTCCTGTAAGCAATTATTTGGTACAGCCTTTTGTAGGCTATCTAAAAACAGCCCCCACTTTTTATCCCGACTCTAGCGAGGTCGCTGAAATTGTAGAAGTCCCCGTCTTTCAACTCCTTGACCCTGCCAATCGTCGACGCAAAAGCATCGAAACACATGGGGGGCTTGTACTGCCAGATGTCCCCTATTTCCACCTCAACAACAAAATAGTTTGGGGAGCTACTGCCATGATGCTCAGCGAGTTGGTTGCAGTACTCCAAGACTTACCTTCAGAATTTAAAGCTTGGAAATAGCTAGGGGTACCCCAGGTTGTCCAAGATCAATACTTACTCAGTTCAAAGCCTAGTTATCGTTAAAAGCAGACAAAAATTTGCTAAATTATTCGACATAAGAAAAAATATGTGTAGTTTTAGGTGCTAAAAATATGTGATATGCTTTGTTCGCTAGCATTCACATATACATCATGAAAAAATTCTCTAACCAAAAATGAATAAGCTATGCGTAAATTAGCCTTCTTTGTAGTGGCCTTGCTCGCGGCCAATATGACTTTTGCTCAAAAAGGAATTGAAATCGGGGTCTCCTTTACTCCTGCCAATCCTTGGATTATCAATGATGAAGATTTTGCCGAAGGTGATGATCTGAATTTCCGTGGTACTTTTGGATGGAATGCGGGATTAACCGTGGGATACAATTTCACGGATGGTATCGGAATTCAATCTGGTTTAATTCTCAACAATTCTGGACAAAATTATATCAACTACAACTCTGCTGCAGAGAAAGCTGATATGGACTTGTTCTCAAGAAGATTATCCTATATTCGTATTCCGGTTCTATTCAAATTCAACGGAAGCACCGATGCTTCTTCTAGCTCTTATTTCCGTATCGGGCCACACTTTGATATGTTGAGCTCTGCTCGTTATACGCATACCAATGTGAGCGGTTTGGGTACTAACCAAGACATTGACTTGCGCAACTACAACCAATTGATTACAGGAGATCAGTACGAAGTATACAGAAGCTCTGCTATTGGTTTGACTATGGAAATGGGTGGTGCGGTAAACTTGAATGAGGCACTACGCCTCTTGTTTTTGTTGCACCTTTCAGGTAGCTTCAACACAGAAGGTGCTGATGCAGGTGATGCGGGTACTCAGATTTATACCGAAAGCCTGTTCCTCAATGTAAATCCTTTCCCTTCTTCTAGTGGAGGTAATCGCTCTAGCACTTACAATGTAATGGCTGGTTTGACCGTTGGTTTCCATTATGTCTTGAGCTTTGAATAAGCCTTTAGGCTGTAATTAGCTTTATAAATATTAGGGCCGAAAATCAGATCAAGTCTGGTTTTCGGCTTTTTTTGGACATACAGAGGGAGAGACTATCAGACACTAGACGGGGAGACGTAGAGACTTCATGTGGATTTGATTTTTATTTGGGGCAGCCGCCCGCAAGCGGTCGTCTCCGCTATGGTCATTGGCTTTGGCCCTTCGCCTTTTTCGGCTTCGGGCACCTCAGCTCCGCTGAGGTCCATTCCCAGCGCGGCGCCAATTGATCAAGTTGCAACCTTAGACTAGGAGACGCTAGACGGAGAGACGCTAGACTAGTAGACACAAAATAATATTTCTTCTAAAGTCTAGCGTCTTATCCTCTCCTAGTCTACTTTATCACCGCTCGCAACATCACAGGAATAATAAACACATCACAAATCAGTGCCGAAAAAAGTGTTGAACTAATCAGCAAGCCGATGGTTACCGCAGGTGGATTGGAAGAAAATAGTAAGATCAAAAATCCAAAAAAGAGGATAACCGAAGTTAAGCTCACCGCTTTCCCTGTTTCTCTCAAAGTATACTGAATCGATTCATTAGTACTCAAGCCACGATTCTTCATCAGACGGAAACGGCCCAAAATATGAATCGTATCATCTACGGCAATACCAAAAATAATCGCAAAAACAATAGCCACGCCTGCCTCTAAGGGAATGTTTAAAAAGCCCAGTATCGCCCCTGCTACGATCAGGGGTAAAATATTAGGCACCAAAGCGACCAAAATCATTCGAAGATTTCGATACAGCAAGCCCATCAGGAGACTAATCACTAAAATAGCAAAACCTAGCCCT
>CAZOLU010000313.1:0-5181 GCA_964580485.1 uncultured Saprospiraceae bacterium
TGAAAAGCTTTAAGCTCTAAAATTACGGTGTTGAGTTCCTGACGGAAAATTTCCTGTAGATCTGCTTGATGGTTGATGAGCAGCTCTTTTTCCAGCTCAGCTTTAAGTCGCTCCAACTCCAGTAGCTGTTGAATAAGACTATCTGGAAGATTACTAAAATTACGAGCTTGTTGCGCTCGCAAACTATGCTCCAACAACATAGATTTGTTCTGTTCTGCAAACTGATATGCCAAGCGCAAACATTCTTTTTGATCTTCTCCCTGCGCCAGAAGTGCTTGACAAGTTTCTACCAATCGGGCGGTATAGTAATGATTGATTTGCATCAAGCGAATTTTATCTTCTTCGGCAGTCAACTCAATACAAGCCTGTGCATTTACCCAAAGGACCGCTTTACAAACTTGGAAATGCTCCATCAGACTGTCGGAAGACTGCCCCCCAAGAGTATAAAACCCCTCCAAACTCGCAAGTGCTTCAAGCGGATGAATAAACTTTAGCTCTGTATATGCTGATAGGAGTTGTTGTTTTGATGTAATCTTGCGCTGTGCATTCACCGAAAGAGCCTGAAGAAAATAAGTGGATGCCTTTTGATAATCTGCAATCTGTAGAAAAAAGTGGGCCGTTTGGTTGAGGGCATGACTATATTGAATAGGGAGATGAGCATAATGCTGAGAAAATGCTTGGATGTACTGTTGAAAGCTCTGTTGTGCTTCTTGTACCTTACCTAAATCAGCATACCCCTGAGCAAGTTTCCCCAAGCTTTGAATGTAGTCCAATTGATCCAATCCATGAATCTGACCAATAAGTTGATTGGCTTCTTTTAGGAGTTGTATACCTTTCTCCCCGTGACCAATCTCCAACTCAATTGCTGCTAAAGCACTAATGATTTGAGTATACCAAAGGTGTTGTTTTCCAAAACGCTGCACTACGGTTTGCAAAACCTCTTGAAAGATTTGCTCTGCTTCATCAAACTCTTTACGGGTGAGGTGCAATTCTGCGAGTTGAGTCAAGGCTTTGAGCAACTCCTCTTTCAGAAAGCTGTGATTAAAAAGGAGGTATTGGTCTAGCTCTTGTTCTTGATGTGCCAGCACTTGAGCTCGCTGAATAGCATCTTTGAGTAGTTTATCAGCTTCTGAAAGTTGCTGACGACGCATATAAAAGCTAGCCAAATGAAGTAATGCTTGTACATAGGCAGGATGCTGTTCCCCATAAAACCTTGCTCTTTCTTTTAAAGAAAGCAAAAAGAGCTGCCCAGCTGTAGCCAAGCGATCTGTTTCCATCATCAAGCGAGCCTCTAGATCTGGAAGCATGACATCTAAAACAGGAAACTTCCCTTTTTCCATTTTTTTACAAATACCCAGAAAATGTTCAGCCTTATCATAAGCCTGAGTAGCAAGATAAAGCTCTGCAAGGGCTAAGCAACTGGCGTAATAATCTGGATGTTCTGCTCCAAGCAGTTGGAGTCGGATACTTTTGGAGCGTTGCAGAGCACATTTAGCCTCTGGATAATCGTGAATACGGAGGCATAGTTTTCCTAATTCAAATAAGCTATACGCATAATAGAGTTCCTCATGCTCTTGTTGGAGAAGTTTTTGGTGTTGCTTAATAATCTGAATAGCCTTGCGATATTGCCCCCGGTCAATATTTTGAATCACCTGATGCTCAATCTCTTTTTCAAGCTGGCCAATGGCTGTGCCATCATCCAAAAAGGAGCTGTATACCTGAGCGTGAGCTCCTGCCCCAAAGAGGCAGATGAAGATCATTATAAAAAAAGAGCGATTCATCTTCGTGTGGTTTTGGTTGATACAAAATTAGCTAAAAATTACCATATCTGCATAAGAGTCCATAGATTAGAGCATCTAATTGTTTTCATCCAATCAAAAACAGCCCATGGATTTTACTAAAAGGCAAATAAAAAACTGGCCTAAGTGGAAAGAGCGCTTGCGTACCATCATTTTTGAAGCAGACACCCCCACAGGCAAGTTCTTTGATGTTGCTTTACTGCTGTGTATTGTTTTGAGTATCTTGGCAGTAATGTTAGAATCTGTTGCAGAATTACAACAACTGTACAGTACTTATTTCTTAGTCGCAGAGTGGATTTTTACCATTTTTTTTACGATTGAATATATCTTGCGCCTAATTTGTGTATACCGCCCGATACGTTATGCTACCAGTTTTTTTGGAGTGGTAGACTTACTATCTATTTTACCAACCTATTTTAGTCTGTTGTTTCCTTTATCCAGAAGTCTAATGGCCGTAAGAGCTTTGCGCTTGATACGGGTCTTTCGTATTTTTAAATTAGGCGGATTTTTAAAAGAAGGATCTATGATTATAGATGCCTTAAAAAAAAGTCATACCAAAATTACGGTTTTTTTAACTTTTATCACTTTGATGGTCATTGTATTAGGGTCAGTGATGTATTTGGTTGAAGGTACAGCAGATTCTGGTTTTACAAGTATCCCCCGATCGGTGTACTGGGCTATTGTGACGCTAACTACCGTAGGTTATGGCGATATTGCCCCTGTTACGGCCTTAGGGCAGTTTATTGCAGCCATTATTATGATTATGGGCTATGGCGTGTTGGCCGTGCCTACTGGCATTGTCTCTGCCGAGATGGTAAAGCAGGTCAAACAAGATCAGCTCTCTACGCGGGTCTGTAAAGCTTGTATGATGGAAGGTCATGATGCTGATGCAAGTTTTTGTAAATATTGTGGAGAAGAACTGTAAACAGTTTTTCTTGGAGTAGCAGAAGAAACCCTATCGATCCCTGGTAGTCTCAAATCAATAAGCATGCAAACAATCAAATTGAAGATCCCCATTGTAGAATTATCCCTACACAATAGCAATGTTATTATCAATATACCACTTATTGATCCCCAAGTTGCTGATGTTGGAGGAGCTGCCTGGGCATTAGCCCAGCGCTTTGCGGAACGCTTTCAGCAAAATGAGATGGACAAGGGGCATTATAAAACATTAAATCAATACAACTTACCCGATCAATTTGAGTGGAAAGAGTTGCGCTTGAAGTTTGATCCCAAGGGCTTTAGAAATCGAATGGATTTTCGAGCCTTTCATCTAGATCTTCAATTCTTACAATATAAAAATGAATTGGGCTATTGGTGTATTATTCCTACACTTGATTTAGAAGCCTTTGCCGAAAGTGAGGAAGCTATTCCAGAGGTACTAGAAGAAGTCGTTCGCCTAGATTTTGTACGTAATAAACGCTTTGATTATGTGCAGTCTATTTTGCCAAGTAAATGGTTTCAACCCCTGCTGCTAGATTATTATGAAGTAGAACTTCAATCTTATACCCCATCTGAATTAGAACAAATCGAAGAGCAAAAGAAAAGTAAGATTTTAGAACAAGCAGCAGTACCCCTCAAAGTAGAAAAACAACAGCTTTGGGGCTATACCCACTTACTCAAACAGTTTAAAGATGCCTTGAAAAATAAGTATAATCGGAACGTGCTGTTGGTGGGAAAGTCGGGTGTAGGGAAAAGCACCTTGCTGTTGGAGCTGGTTCGCCAAAATGCCAAGTACAAACGTTTCCCAAAAATATGGGCTACTACTGCGGCCACCTTGATTAAAGAGCTTACTGGAGATGTTGGTTGGCAAGAAAACCTATCTCTACTTTGTAAAGAGTTGGTGGCTCATGGCGATATCCTTTATCTTAAAAATCTATTAGAACTTTTTGAGGTAGGGCAGTATGAGGGGAATGATGTAAGCATGGCCGACTACTTACTGGATTATATAGCAAGAGGAGAGCTGAGTATGATTGCTGAATGCACTGATGAGGAATATGCTATTGTTGAGGCTCGTAGCCCAAGTTATATGACCCATTTTCAGGTGATTCGGGTAGAAGAACCAGAGGATTCAGAAATAGAGAAAATTGTCATGAAAAAGGTGATGGCATTGGCCGCCAATCAAACCATAAACATTCATAAAGAGGCAATTCAAGAAACCATTCGACTCAATCGCCGCTATACCCCATACTCTGGATTCCCTGGCAAACCTATCCGATTTTTGGAAAGTATTTTGATCAACACCGAAGCAAAACTCAAAGTGCAGGGGGCATGGAATCGCATTGGGCGAAAGCAGGTTATTGAGGCTTTTTGTGAGGAAACTGGAATGCCTACTTTTATGGTAGACCCTGAAATTCCTTTAGATATAGAGGCCCTCAGGGCCTTTTTTCTAAAAAATGTGTTTGGCCAAAATCATGCCATAGACCTACTCGTAGACTTGCTAGCTTCTGTAAAAGCGGCCTTGATGCGTCCTGGAAAGCCTATAGCTTCTATGCTTTTTGCAGGACCCACAGGAGTAGGAAAAACAGAACTGGCTAAAGTACTTGCCGAATTTATGTTTGGGAGTAGAGAGCGTTTGCTACGCTTTGATATGAGTGAATTTTCAACAGCCTACTCCGTTGCTCGATTGACGGGCGAAAGCTATTTTTCAGATGGCTTACTCACTTCTGCGGTGCGCCGCGAACCCTTTTGTGTGTTGCTCTTCGACGAGTTGGAAAAAGCACATCCACTTTTTAATGACCTGTTGTTGCAGATATTAGGAGAGGGTCGTTTGACGGATAGCCAAGGCAAGGTGGTCAACTTTTGTAGTACCATTATTATTATGACTTCCAATATTGGAGCAACTAAGCTGCAAAGTCGAAATGTAGGCTGGTCGAATGAAATTTCAGATCAAGAGGTTCGGGAGCATTTTGAAAATGAAGTGCGAAAGTACTTTAGACCTGAAATCTTTAATAGAATTGACCAAGTGGTAGCCTTTCATCCACTTTCAAAAGCTGTTATGCGTTTGGTCGTTGACCGAGAGTTGATGCTTTTAAAAAAACGAGAAGGTATTGCCTACCGTAAACTCAATCTGCAACTCAGTGCAGCCGTCGAAGATTATTTATGCGAAAGGGGCTATGATGCTAAGTATGGGGCAAGAGCGCTGCAGCGTACACTGCGAGAAGAACTCATTATCCCTTTGGCGCAGCTACTCAACCAATATGGCCCCGATGACCAATTGGAGATTCAAGTAGAATGTAAAGAGGATGAGCTGCAATTTGAAGTCAAAGCTGACCCCTTAGGTTTTGAGCTTCTGATCGAAGAATTAGCACAAAGTGAATACATGGATTATGCTTCTGATCTTCGTTATCAAATTATGCAACTTTGTGAAGGTCATTTTTAT
>CAZOLU010000314.1:0-3952 GCA_964580485.1 uncultured Saprospiraceae bacterium
GGTCGAAAAGTCAAGTCCTTGACCGGTTGGGGCTTAGGTGGAAATGGTCGCAATCAAACAGGGTTTAATATCTATCCTACTGGGAATTATGTAGTGGTAGATAACCTCAATGAGTTTAGAGGCTACCAAGAGTTTGCGGCTTTTTGGACTAATGATGAAGTGCCGACTAATCCTAACAACGCCTATTATCGCCTGATTAATGAGGATGGGGTTGCCTTTGCCTTGAGTAACTACGAAAAGGTGAATCTTTCAGCTTGTCGCTGTGTACGGGATTAAGCCTCCTGTTGCTGTACAGCAGCTTCTAGCTCCTCCAAGATGGCTTCGGCAGCAGCAATGTTTTTGACCGACTCACAAACCAAAATGAGATAGTTTCTGCTTTGTTTCAAGAAAAAGCGATGGTCGCTCTTCTGTTGAATGTATTGGAGCAGCCGTAGGAAATAAGGACTTTCAAAAAAGGCAGATTCCTGATCGGAAATGAAATAACAACGTAGCTTTTTCTTTTTATAAATCAAACGCTCAAAACCCAAACGTCTGGCTAGCCAACGAAGACGTAGGGCATCAAAGAGGTTTTCTACTGACTCTGGCAAAGGACCAAAGCGATCCGTTAGGTCTTTGGAGAAAACATCAATAGCCTGCTCATTTTCGAGTTTATCCAATTGCTGATACAGTGCCAAGCGTTCGGCAATACTAGAAACATAGGCATCTGGAATCAACATTTCATCATCGGTCTCAATCGTAACCTCATTGACAAACTCACGTTTTTCCTCTAACTCCTCTTTAAACAACTCCTTGTACTCTCCACGCTTGAGCTCTTGAATGGTTTCGTTGAGAATCTTTTGGTAGGTCTCATAGCCCATATTCACAATGAATCCACTTTGTTCTCCTCCCAGCAGATTCCCAGCCCCACGAATATCTAAATCGCGCATAGCAATATGAATCCCACTACCTAGATCTGCAAATTGCTCGATGGTTTTGAGTCGTTTACGAGCATCGGAAGTCAAGCTAGACATGGGGGGGGACAGCAAATAGCAATAGGCCTTTTTGTTGGAACGCCCCACCCGTCCTCGGAGTTGATGCAAATCACTCAAGCCAAAATGATGGGCATTACTAATAATAATGGTATTGGCATTTGCAATATCCAAGCCTGTTTCGATAATATTAGTACAAACCAAAACCTCATGATAGCCTTTGATAAAGTCCATCAGGGTCTTTTCCAGTTGGGCAGCTTCCATCTGTCCATGTGCTACGGCTATATCTACCTTGGGCATCATCTCCCGCAACATCGAAGCCATATTCTCTAGGCTTTGCACTCGGTTGTGGATAAAAAAGACCTGTCCTCCTCTTGCTACCTCAAATTCGACAGCTTCTTTGATAAATTCTGCATCAAAAACTCGAAGCTCTGTATGAATGGGCTGACGGTTGGGGGGAGGTGTATTGATAACGGACAAGTCCCGAGCCGCCATCAGTGAAAATTGCAGTGTTCGGGGAATTGGCGTAGCTGTTAGGGTAAGAGTATCGACATTTACTTTGAGGTTGCGTAGTTTTTCTTTTGCCCCAACTCCAAACTTTTGTTCCTCATCAATAACAAGCAGTCCCAAGTCTTTAAACTTGACTTTTTTATTGAGGATAGCATGTGTACCAATTAAAATATCAATTTTACCCGCTTCTAGCTCTTTGTAGATGGCTGTTTTCTCCTTGGCGGTTCTAAAACGGTTGATGTATTCAACCTTGACTCCAAACTCGCCCAAACGCTCTTTAAAGGTTTGAGCATGTTGTAGAGCCAAAATGGTAGTAGGTACCAAGACCGCTACCTGTTTGCCTGCAACCACTGCCTTGAAGGTGGCCCTTACCGCTACCTCGGTCTTACCAAATCCCACATCTCCACAAATCAGTCGATCCATAGGGTAGGGTTTCATCATATCGGCTTTGACTTCTTCAGTTGCCTTGGCTTGGTCGGGAGTGTCTTCGTAGATAAAGGAGGCTTCTAGCTCATTTTGAAGGTAGCCATCAGGGGGGAAAGCAAAGCCTTTAGCGGCTTTGCGCTCGGCATAAAGTTTTATCAAGTCAAAGGCTAGAGTCTTGATTTGTTTTTTGGTCTTGCGTTTGATGTTGGCCCAAGCATTTCCTCCAAGTTTGTGGGTTTTAGGTGGCTTCCCATCTTTCCCCACATATTTAGAAATCTTGTGCAAGGATTGAATGCCAACAAATAGGATATCGCCTCCCTCATAGACCAACTTAACCGCCTCTTGCTGCTTGCCTTGTAAATCAATTTTTTGCAAACCTGCATACTTGCCAATACCATGGTCAATATGCGTAACATAATCGCCTGGGCTGAGTTCATTCAGCGTTTTCATTTTCAAGGCCACATTCTTGTCAAAGCCTTTTTTTGTTTTATAACGATGAAAACGCTCAAAAATCTGGTGATCGGTGTAGCAGGCAACTTTGAGATCTAAGTCAATAAAACCCTGACGAATGCTTTTTTGAATCGGAAGCCATTGAACCTCCGCATTCAAATCCTCAAAGATGGAGTAAAAGCGTTCAATTTGCTTAGGGTTTTCTGCAAAAATACAATTGGTGATTCCTTTTTGGGTATTCTCTTTTAGATCCTGAATCAGCCGTTCAAAATTTTTCTGAAAAGGTGGTTGAATGGCATTATGCAGCTCAAATACCTGACTGTTTTTCTTAAAAGTAGTTAGTCCATACTCAATCAGATTTTTGGCATCAACAGCCTCCATGATCGTTCGAGGATAAACAAAGGCCTGTTCCTGGAGAAACTCCATTTCTTCAGCTCGCTCAAAGCTATCTTGCTCCTTCAACTTTTCGGAGAAAGCTGTGGCAGCTTCAAAGCAATCTTGCAAACGATCTAAAACTAATTGTAGATCATGAGCCCAAATACAAGTATTATCTGCCAGTACCTCAAACAAATGCGTTTTGTGCTCTCGCTTAAATTGGGTATTGACATTAGGGACGATGGTTACAAATGCAATGTTACGGGTCGAAAGCTGTGAGGTGGGATCAAAGGTTCGAATGCTTTCCACTTCTTCATCAAAAAGCTCTACCCGATAAGGGAGGTCATTTCCATAAGAGAAGATGTCAATAATGCCACCTCTTAGCGCAAACTGCCCAGGTTCGTAAACAAAGTCAACAAACTCAAAACCATATTCCGTCAGAATTTCTACCAAAAAACTCAAATCCAACTCCGTACCCACTTGTACTTTAATAGCGGTTTCTTCCAAGCTTGCGGGAGCCACTACTTGTTCGAATAAAGCTTCAGGGTAGGTTACTAAAATAGGAGGGATTTTAGGAAATCCAACCAGTTTGCTCACTGCCTCTGTTCTTTGCAGTACACTACTGCGATCTAGTTTGTCAAAGCCCTTGGGGCGGCGAAAAGAATCGGGGAAAAAGAGTACTTCCCCCTTCTCTGCCAAGGTTTTGAGGTCGTTGTGTAGATAGGCAGCTTCTTCTTTATCATCGGCAATAATGAGCATGGGTTGTGCCGTCAGTTGATAAAGGCTGTGCATGACAAAGGCTATTTGTGAGCCTAAACTCCCCTTAACATGAAGATTTGCAGCTTGGGGCCGCTCTAGTAAGGTGGCCATTCTTTTGATATAGCTTAGGCCTTGATAATTTTTGGTGAGTGCTTTGAAATTCATGCTGCAAAAATAGGGAAATGATTTGATGATTTGAAAATTAGCGGATTTGAAAATTGCAAATTAGACGATAAAAATGGGGTAGATCTCATGTTTCTACAAGAAAAATAAGTGAATTGTTTTTAATGGGACTAGCGTTTTTTATCTATTTTAAATTGAGTTGGACTAGCGCTGTGTAGGGGCGACGACGCTAAGGAGGAGGATCTTGTCTTTTTCATGACCTATTATGGAAGCGAAAAGACAAGAGCTGAACAGCCTTGCCCCAAAGGGATGCCCTTGGCATGAACCCCGAAACATAGCGT
>CAZOLU010000314.1:3962-5171 GCA_964580485.1 uncultured Saprospiraceae bacterium
GAACCCATTTGGGTGGAAGGCCCCAAAACTTTAACAATATTATCTTTAAACAACTATTCAATTTATAGTGCGAAATCCTTATATTTCAGCTCGAAATTTAACTGAGTTTTCAAGTAAAATACAAGTCGGACCAAACATGAACAAAATTTTGACGATGCTCTTAATTTGGAGTGTCATGCCCCTTTTTATATCCCTTTCTGCACAGGATATTCCTAAAAAACGCGTTTATAAAAAACATATTCCAAGCGATGCCGCTGCAGGAACTCTAAAGCCTTATGATACGGAGAAGAATAAGGTTTATAAGGGGATGCAAATTAAGACCTTCTACCTGACGATGCGGGATAGTGTGAAGATTGCAGTGGATTTGTATTTGCCTAAGGGTTTGAAAGAGGGGGATAAGCTTCCGACGATTGTAAGACAAACTCGATATTGGCGCAGACCACAACTTCGTTTTCCGTTTAGTATGTTTTCTAATGGCTTGCTAGGGCGTACAGGAAAAATGGTCAAGACTTTTATTGATAATGGTTATGCTATTGTGAATGTGGATGCAAGGGGGTCTGGAGCTTCTTTTGGTACTCGGAATAACCCCTGGACAACAGAGGAAATTAAAGACGGGGCTGAAATTTTAGATTGGATTGTAGCACAGCCTTGGTCGAATGGAAATGTGGGTTCTATGGGGGTGTCTTATGGTGGAACCACCGCAGAGTTTTTGGCGACCAATCATCATCCCAGTTTGAAAGCAGTGGTGTTGATGTTCTCACTTTTTGATGTGTATGAGGATAATGCTTTTCCTGGGGGTATTCATAATGAATGGTTTACCTCTAATTGGGGGAATGCTAATGCTCGCATGGATAAAAATAAATTGCCCGAACATGTGAAGGGGGTATCTTGGTTGATTAAAGGGGTAGCGCCAGTAAAGACGAAGCGGAGGAAAAAAGTTTTTAAGGAGGCTTTGGCGAGTCATAAGGATAATAAAAATGTGCATGATGGGGCCATTACCATTGATTATCGAGACGAGGTGCCTTATGCTGGGGCAAAATGTTCGGCAGAAGCCTTTAGTCCACACAGTTTTGTAGATCAACTCGATGGCTCAGGAGTGGCGGTCTACTCTTACAGTGGTTGGCATGATGGGGCTTATCAGAATGCGGCGATCAAAAGGCATTTGAATTTGTCTAATCCTCAAAACAAGTTGATTTTAGGTCCTTGGGA
>CAZOLU010000315.1:0-3563 GCA_964580485.1 uncultured Saprospiraceae bacterium
TTGTTTCAAACAATTTTATAAGAAAACCCTGATTTCTTCTATGTAGTCTGAGTAGTATTTCATAATTTTTTGTATGGGGTAGGTGTGTGGTGATAAAAATAGTTAATTATTAAGTATATAAATATAAGATAAATTACCTACAACACTTACTACATTTCCAAAATTCTTACGACTTCTAACGACAAACCAACTTTAACAAATCAGCAGAACACAGGCTAATATTGATTTTCAGCTTTTGTCGTAACTGTCGTAAAAAAATGCTATTATTTTATTTAAAAGTATATTATATACAGAAACCAACGAAAACAAAAAATCCCACTGTCTGGAAACAGTGGGATCATTAAAAAGCAGTATAAAAACAAAATTACGAATTGCCAAACTTTTCTAGCCTTTCATCTCCAAAGAGTTCATTCTTGATATTCTTCTTGTCTTTGATGCGGTCAATATCTTCCAGTTTTTTGACTAAGTATACATATCTGGCACCTTTCCCCTTTTGCGTTCGGACCGACTTTCTAGGGAAGCCTCTTTTCTTTAAAGCAGTAGACAGCTTCCTAGAGTTGAGCTTAGAGCTGATTTGAGTCTGTAAGAAATAAAGAATTTCGGTCTGCATCATGGGCTCACCATCTGGATCAGGAGCCAAAAACTGCATTAAAGTCTCCTCCTCTTCAGGTTTGACTCTAAAGGCATCGTTAATGTCCGAAATTTGATCATTCTCCGCCTTCTCAAACCAATATTTGAATCCAGCCTCCATCAGATACTTAATCTGTGCCCAGAGCTGAGGGTGATTGATATTCTTTAGTTGATCCAAGGCAATATCTTGTACGTGAAAAACCAGGTAACGTCTATTCTGATCATCTGTCAAGAATTCAGAAGAGTTGACTGAAGCCACAAAAGAACAGATTCTAGAACGATTCGGACTATACTTATCAAAAGCTTTTCTATTATTGACCTTATCCAAGGTAAACATAGACTTGAGATAGCGCAAATCATTGATAAGGTCCAGTTGATCATCAATATTGACCAAGAACTTCTCTGCCAAGAGATTTTTACTTTCTTTGTTCCGCACTTCAATATGACCTGTATAGCGTAGGTGTTGAAGCTCTGGTGGGCAAAGGTTGTTGAGCCAAGTCGTTTTACCTTTCCCCTGTCCACCCATCAGGACCAAACAAGTATGATTGGTCGCATCTTCTTGTACAGCCTGAGCAGCTGTAGCCACTAACCATTTGCGTAAAAATTTAGGCCAAAGTTTATCCAGCTCCAGCCCATAATGATCAACGCTCACAGTCGAGGCCAGAAAGCCAATATGATCATAACCATCCCATTCAGGTAGTTCATCAAAATACTGCTTGATTGGGAAAAGAATCGATAGTATGTTATACTACAACAATATATCCCTTCAGAGCAGACTCATTCAGTATATAGAATCATCTGGTGAGCTTACGATTTTTTGTGCCTATATCAAGCTAGCAAAACTGAAAGAACTTCTTAAGAATACAGTTAATTGCAATCGAATAATTGTTCGATGGACTATTGAAGATTTGGTGAGGGGGGCTTCAGATTTAGAGGTTTATTCCTATTGTAAGGAAAAAGGAATCAGCTTATTTAGAAACACTAGGCTGCATCAAAAAGTATTTCTGGATATATCAGAAAATCGATGTCTTCTTACTACAGCTAATATTTCAGATAGAGCATTAAGTTTAAAGGAAAACGATTATAATTATGAGATAGGATCAGTAATAGAAAATCTTAGTTTTAAGGATCGCTTATATTTTGAAGAGATAGTCAATAGCAGTCAGTTGATTGACGATTCTGTATATCACAGTATAAAAAAGCATATTGAAAAAATCCCTAACCCAGTCATTCTACCAATAGAAGAAATTGACCTTGGCATTAAAGAGGTTAATCAAGATAAAGCCTTTTTGTTAAGTGCCTTACCAATGTCCTTTAATGTAGCAAAATTATGGGATTGTAGTCAGCACCCTGATGAATATCAAAAGATTGATTACGAATGCGCAATACACGATTTGATATTATATAGAATTCCTTTTGGAATCACCTATAATGAATTTAGAGAACGATTAAAACAGAACTTCTTTCAACAACCTTTTATTAAAGCCTTTTTACAACTGATCGAGGATAATGACAGTATAGTATGCTTTGGAGCAGTTCGTCGCTGGTTAGCAAATACTTGTGCTGATGTGCCTATTCCTAGAGCTTGGGATGTTACTGAAAATGTACAAATCCTTTATCGTTGGATCGAAGATTTGAGTGAAGGTAAGTATGTTGTAGAGGTACCTGGGAAAAGATCAGAATGTATAAAAAAGCAGTTCACCTCAAGCAGCAAAAGCTAGGATCTTAGCCCCCCCCCCATCACCCCAACAAGCGCCTGAGCATAAGCAAGCATACGCTGCAGCTCATTAGGAGAAACAAAGCGCATTTCCCGAAAAAGGACTAGGGCATTTCCCGTACTTTCAATATGATACAACTCCCCTTGATCCAGAAATTCGATCAGGGCGGGTTCAAAGAAGGCACGGATAGCGGTTTCATCCCCCCCCCTTAGCAAAAATTGGTCTGAAAAATGCTTAAACTCGTTAAAATTCAGATCTTCTTGTAGATGTAGTCGCTGTGTAATTCGATCAAAAAAGCCTTCTTTTTCCAATACAAATTCTGGAATATCAAAAGGCAGATGGATTAGCAAAATGCTACAATGGTAGACCTCTCGAGCCGTCAATACCCCCTCATTGAAGATCAAATCACAAAACTCCCATTTCACGCCCAATTCAGGATAACGACCATAAGTGCTATTGATTTTATATTCAATCGGACGAGTTTTGAAATAATTAAACTTCTTGTAGCGAAAGATGTCCCAACTGACTTCTGGCAAGAACTGCGCATCATTGGCCAAGGCCACATTTTGCAATTCCTTCTGCCTTCGGGTCAACTTAGGCGGGCGTTTTACCTTCAAAACCTGTAAAGCAAAGGGATGTCGGGAAGAACTCTGGTGTACGTCCAAGCCTATAATATGCAAGGCTTGAGCTTTCAAATCATACTTTTCAGCACTGAGATGCAAATATTCGAGAACCGTATAGTCTATTAAAATACAAGTAGATAAATCCAAAATGAGTTGCTTATCTTCGGGAATGGCTCGCAGCTCTTTTCTCAGTCGGAGGATATTGAGAAAGTTCAACACCCCTTCAATTCGAAGATACAGATCTTTGCTATGCGCTTGTTCTTTTTTGAGGATTTTGGGTTTAAAAATAATCCGTATCCATTCGCCCAGTGATAAGCCGGATCGAAACAACTGAATGATGAAACTGAGGAGGATACCTGTTGCAATCCCAAGCAATAGGCCTTCGTAGAGCGTTGCAAATAGTGTTGTTAATAATACCAAAAACTGTTCCCAGCCCTTACGCCAAGTATCTACAAAAACTTTGGGAGAGGCCAATTTATAGCCCGTAAAAATGAGTAGGGCCGCTAAAGCGGCTAAGGGAATCATTTGAATAAAGCCTGGAATTAACAGTATAAAAATTAACAAAAATAAGCCATGATAGAAGTTAGACCAG